>CBDTVH010000019.1:0-13603 GCA_965363665.1 uncultured Yoonia sp.
CATGGATGGCGCGCCTTTGTATTTCTGGGTGGGCGATTGTGCGCCAGGCGACACAAACGGCGATGGCGTTGGTGGTGTCTGGCATATCGCCAAGTGATTTGAATGGCAGGGCACTGCGCGTGCCCTGCTGTGTATCCAGCGCCATGTTGCTGCGTAACGAGTGTCTTTTTAACCCCCTATCAAAAGGCTTTGTCATCGGACATATTGTATTTGTTCGTACAACAACCTTTGCGGTGCTGATGACCCCTGATCAGTTCAAATCAGAAATGATTGGCTTGCTCCCGCGCTTGCGCCGCTTTGCGCTTAGCCTGACACGTTCTGGCCCTGATGCCGATGATCTGTTGCAAGACGCCTGCACAACCGCGCTTCAGAAATGGCAGCAGTATGATCCATCCCAGCCGTTTGATCGTTGGATGTTTCGGGTGGTGCGTAACCTTTGGATAAGCGAAATTCGCAAACGCAAAGTGCGTGAAGGCCAAGGCCAGGTCGATGCGCAGGACGCCCCGGAACTGCGTGCATCCGGCAGTGCCGATGAGGTGCTTGAAGCCAAGCAGGTGCGGGGTAAGGTCGCAGATCTTGATCAAGATCTGTCGCAGCCGTTGATGCTGGTATGTGCAGAAGGTTATAGCTACCGCGAAGTATCAGAAATGCTAGACATTCCCATCGGTACAGTCATGAGCCGTATTCACCGTGCTCGCAAACAGCTGATTACAGGTTTAGCGGTAAAGGAGGAGCGTGCGATATGACTGACTTTTCCTTGAAATTAAGCGCCTATCTGGATGGCGAATTGGACGTGGCCGCAGCAGAGGCCGTGGAAGAGCGCTTGGCCAATGATCCTGTGGCACAGGCCGAACTGGACGCGTTGATCGCAGCGGACGCAATGGCGCAGGACGCGTTTGAAGCCGAACTTGATGCGCCGGTGCCGTTTGCCCTGGCCCAGCAGATCAAAGTAACACCGATGCCGGTCCCAGCAACGCCAAAGCCGCGCCCGATCTGGGGTGCGCTGGCGGCAAGCCTTGTTGTATTCGCGTTAGGTGGCTTTGGCGGCTACGCCTTGAGAGGTGAAAATGACCCTGTGCAAACCGCAGGCTGGCTTGCCGATATCGCTGATTACCATGCCGTCTACGCCAGTCAGGGCCGCCATCTGGTTGAGGTCGGGGCCGATGAAGCCGATCACATCGAGACATGGCTGGGCGATACGATTGGTGCCAGCTTTACCATCCCCGACATGACCGGGTTTGGTCTGACCTTTGAAGGTGGCCGCCTTCTTGTCGCCAATGGCAAGCCGGTCGCGCAGCTGATGTATCGTGATGCCGACGGCGTGGTTGTGGCGCTGTGTCTGCAACGCAGCAACGGTACGTCGCCTGACGTTCCATCATTCAAAGAGCAGACGATCAACGGTTTCGATTTCGTTTCGTGGAGCGCGGGTGAGGCTGATTACGTGGTGATCGGGCCAAGCGGTCTTCCTGATCTTGACGAAATTGCCGCGCAGGCCGCGCAAGAGATTTAGATCACCTACAGCCAATCCCGCAGGATCGGGATCAGGGGCACATCTGCCGCTGGCATCGGATAGTCCCGCAAAGCGTTCGCCCGCACCCACTTAAGCGATTGCCCCTCGCGCGATTGCGGTGTGCCGTTCCATTTGCGGCAGGCAAACAGAGGCATCAGCAGGTGGAAATCATCATAAGAGTGGCTGGCAAAGGTCAAAGGGGCAAGGCAGGACGCCCATGTGTCGATCCCCAGCTCTTCCTGCAACTCGCGGATCAGTGCGGACTCTGGTGTTTCGCCTGTTTCAACCTTCCCGCCGGGAAATTCCCATAACCCCGCCATGGATTTCCCCTCTGGTCGCTGTGCCAGCAGGATGCGTCCATCAGGGTCAATCAGCGCGACTGCCGAAACCAGAACGGTCTTCATGACCGGTAATCAGCGTTGATCGAGATATAGCCATGGGTCAGATCGCAGGTCCACACCGTGCTTTCGCCATTGCCGATGCCCAGATCGACCCCCAGCAACAGTTCGGCGTTCTTCATATAGGCACTTGCCGCATCCTCTGAATAATCCGGTGCGCGCCACCCGTTTTCGGCCACCGTGATATCGCCAAAGCGGATACTGATCCGGTCACGGTCAGCCGCGGCCCCGGATTTGCCGATGGCCATGACGACACGCCCCCAGTTTGCATCCTCGCCCGCGATCGCCGTCTTGACCAAAGGGGAATTGGCGATGGCCAATGCCACCTTATGTGCGTCGGTGTCATCTTGTGCGCCGGTGACCTGCACTTCGACGAATTTTGTCGCACCTTCGCCGTCGCGAACAACCTGATGGGCAAGGTCGCGCATCACGTCATGCAGCGCGTTGGAAAAGTCGGCGTTCCCGGTGACGTCAATACCGGAGGCACCGGTCGCTGCCATAATCAGTGTGTCTGACGTTGATGTATCGCTATCGACGGTGATGCAGTTGAATGTCTTGGCGTTCAGGTTCGACACAAGCGCCTGCAAATCGCTTTGCGCGATCTTTGCGTCTGTGAAGATATAGACCAGCATCGTCGCCATATCAGGCGCGATCATGCCAGAGCCTTTGGCGATGCCAGCGATCTTGACCGGGTTTCCGTCCACAATGATGGTCGCGGTTGCGCCTTTGGGGAACGTATCGGTGGTCATGATCGCTTTGGCCGCGTCAGAAATGGCGCCTGCTGATTGATTGTCTTTCAATTCACGGATTTTGGCCATGATACGATCATGCGGCAGCGGTTCACCGATCACACCGGTGGACGCGGTAAAAACCCGTGCTTGCGGGATGCCAGCTTCAGTTTCAACCGCCGCTGTGATCGCCGCTACGGATGCCACGCCATTCTTGCCGGTGAATGCATTTGAATTGCCCGAATTCACAAGGATCGCCGCCGGTCCGCTATCGTCGCCGCCCAATTTCGTCTGACAATCCAGAACGGGTGCGGACCGGGTGGCTGATCGGGTAAAGACGCCAGCGATTGCAGTGCCAGCCTGCAAAATCGCCATCATCACATCGGTGCGCCCCTGATACTTTATGCCCGCAGAGGTCGCGGCGAAGGTCACACCGTCAATCGTGGGCAAGTCGGGAAACCGGGCGGGGGCAAGCGGGGACACTGTCATTGCGATCAGTCCAACAACTCGATTGCGTCAATCAGACCGGGGTCGAATTCACCCGGCTCTGGCTTTGTCACGGTCTGGGCCGCAGCAAGTTCTTCCAGACGCGCAGTGATGGCGGCTTCCTGAAGCTCCTGTGCGATTTGCGGGCGCAGATCTTCAACCGTGGGGCGCGGTTGTATGCGCGTATCCAGCAGGGTCGCCACGTGCCAGCCGAACTGCGTTTCAAACGGTTCTGTGACGCCGCCAACCTCAAGTGCTGTTACAGCTTGTTCAAATTCCGGCACCATTGCGCCCGCGCCAAACCAGCCAAGGTTGCCACCGTTCGGGCCTGTCGGTCCGGTAGACACATCGCGCGCCACATCGGCAAAGGCTGCACCATCATCAATGCGGGCTTTGGCGGCATCCGCTTCTTCCTGCGTTTCGACAAGCAAATGCGCGGCATTGAATTCCTGGACCTCTTCGGCGTTTTCAAAGCGGGCATCATAAGCGGCTTGCACGTCTGCGTCCGTTACCGAATTTTCGGCGATATCGGTGATCACGTCAGCGGCCATCAGGGCGCGACGCTCATTGTTCAGCGTATATTCGATCCGTGCGGAGGTTTCGCCAGCTTCATCCGCCAAAAGCTGCTGCTGGATCAACTGATCGACCAACCCGTCGAACAGCACATCAGCAGGGAACTGCGCGTACTGCGGCGGAAGCTGCGTGCGGGCGATAATGATCTCTCCCATTGTGATTTCGGTGTCACCGACAGTGGCCACGACGGTTTCTGCCGTCACGTCCTGGGCTGCGGCCCCTGTCGACAAAGCAGCAGCCACGGCTGTTGCACCCAAAAATGTAACATGTTTCAGCATTAAACGATCCCTTGATAGGCCGCGAAAGCGCGCGGCGTTGACACTGTCGGAGCGGCCCCTTACATCCCATGAATGCCTCGAGGAGGCCTTATAGCTCCATAACTTTGGCCCTTTCTAAGTGGCCTTCACCGGGCCTACAAGCGACCTCCTCTCAAATAGATGTCAGACAGGTGCTGCGCGCACCGCCGGAGAGAATATGCTGGGTTTCGGAACGATTGCCAAAAAGGTGTTTGGCACCGCAAACGACCGCAAAGTCAAAGCTGTCCGCCCGCTGGTCGACCAGATCAACGCGCTTGAGCCTGAATTCGAGGCGCTGTCTGACGAGGACATCAAGAACAAGACCGAAGAGCTGGCAAAACGCGCCATGGGCGGCGAAAGCCTTGATGCGATCCTGCCCGAAGCCTTCGCCAACTGTCGCGAAGCCGCCAAGCGTGCGTTGGGCCTGCGTGCCTTTGATACGCAGTTGAAGGGCGGCATCTTTCTGCATCAGGGTAATATCGCCGAGATGAAAACCGGTGAAGGCAAGACCCTGGTCGCGACCTTCCCCGCTTATCTGAACGCCCTGACCGGCAAAGGCGTGCATATCGTAACGGTCAACGACTATCTGGCCCGTCGTGACGCCGAATGGATGAGCAAGGTTTATGGCGCATTGGGTCTGACCACTGGTGTGGTCTATCCCCAGCAGCCCGAGGATGAGAAAAAAGCCGCCTACGCCTGTGACGTGACCTACGCCACGAACAACGAACTGGGCTTTGATTACCTGCGTGACAACATGAAATCCGAACTGGACCAGATGTTCCAGCGCGACCACAACTTTGCAATTGTGGACGAAGTTGACAGTATCCTGATCGACGAAGCGCGGACACCACTGATCATTTCGGGTCCCGCCCAGGACCGGTCCGAGATGTACGCGACCATCGACAAGGTCATACCTGATGTGTCCGATGATCTGTTCACGCTGGATGAAAAGACCCGCCAGGTGACATTCAATGATGAAGGTAATGATTTTCTGGAAGAGAAGCTGAGCGCCTTCGGCCTGTTGCCGGAAGGTCAGACGCTCTATGATCCGGAAAGCGCCACGTTGGTGCACCACGTCAATCAGGCGCTGCGCGCGCATAAGCTGTTTACCAAAGACAAGGATTACATCGTGCGCGACGATGAGGTCGTACTCATCGACGAATTCACCGGGCGCATGATGGCGGGTCGCCGCCTGTCCGATGGTCTGCATCAGGCGATTGAAGCGAAAGAAGGCTGCTCGATCAAACCAGAGAACGTCACTTTGGCGTCTGTCACGTTCCAAAACTATTTCCGGCTTTACGACAAACTGGCCGGCATGACAGGAACGGCGGCAACCGAGGCCGAGGAATTTCAGGAAATCTACAACCTTGGTGTCGTTGAGGTTCCCACAAACCGTCCCATCGCACGTATCGACGAAGACGATCAGGTGTATCGCACCGCCCGCGAAAAATTTGCAGGCATAGTGGACGAAATCAAAGAGGCGCATGCCAAAGGCCAGCCGATTCTGGTAGGTACGACATCAATCGAGAAATCCGAGGCTTTGGCAGAGATGCTGAAAGCCGAGGGAATCACCTACAACATCCTCAACGCGCGACAGCATGAACAAGAAGCTCAGATTGTGGCAGATGCGGGCAAGTTGAACGCCGTCACAATTGCGACCAACATGGCCGGTCGCGGCACCGATATCCAGTTGGGTGGCAACGTCGAGATGCGCGTGCTTCAGGCGATGGCCGAAAACCCCGACGCCGATATCGAAGAAGTCCGCGCGCGGATCGAGGCCGAAGTCGCCGATGAGAAAGAGAAAGTGAAAGCTGCGGGCGGGCTTTACGTGCTGGCCACTGAACGCCACGAGAGCCGCCGCATTGATAACCAGCTGCGCGGTCGTTCTGGCCGCCAGGGTGACCCGGGACGTTCTGCTTTCTTTTTGTCGCTTGAAGATGACCTGATGCGCATTTTCGGCTCTGACCGTTTGGACAAGGTGTTGTCCGGTCTGGGCATGAAAGAGGGCGAAGCGATTGTGCACCCTTGGGTGAACAAGTCGCTGGAGCGCGCGCAGGCCAAGGTCGAGGGCCGCAACTTTGACATCCGCAAGCAGCTTTTGAAATTCGATGACGTGATGAATGAGCAGCGAAAAGTCATCTTCTCGCAGCGACGCGACATCATGAAAGCCAAAGACCTTTCAGAGGTCGCCAAAGACATGCGCGATCAGGTGATTGACGATCTTGTCGATGACTATATGCCGCCGAAAACATATGCGGATCAATGGAATACAGAAGGTCTCTATGCCGCTGTCATTGAAAATCTTGGTATTGATGTACCGGTGATGGCCTGGGCGGAAGAAGAAGGCGTTGATGATGACGTGATCCGCGAGCGCCTTGAAGAAGCTGCCGACGCGTTCATGGCGGAAAAGGCTGAAGCCTTCGGTGATGAGACGATGCGCAACGTGGAAAAGCAGATATTGCTTCAAACGATTGATGCGAAATGGCGTGAGCACCTGCTGACATTGGAACACCTGCGGTCGGTTGTAGGGTTCCGTGGATATGCCCAGCGTGATCCCTTGAATGAATACAAGACCGAAGGGTTCCAGTTATTTGAAAGCATGCTGGATAGCTTGCGGACGGATGTGACGAAGAAACTGTCCAAGATCCGCCCCATGTCCAAGGAAGAACAGGAACAGATGATCGCGCAGATCCGGCAGCAACAGCAGGCCGCAGCACAAGCAGCCGCCGCTGCGTCGGCCCCGATGACAGCAACGGCTGCCAGCGGAACGGCGCGCGAGGGCTTTGATGAGAATGATCCTACCACCTGGGGTAATCCTGGTCGGAACGATCCCTGCCCCTGCGGGTCGGGCAAGAAGTTCAAGCACTGTCACGGCCGTATCGTCTAAATACTGACATAATTGGGTCACGCTAAGACCTTTTGCCTGTCCCGTTCATGTCACGGTAATCCTCCATGACTATCGCAGTTGTACTGCTGCTGCGAAGGACGGGGATGTCTCGGCTGAAAACCATCAAGACGATTGCATCGACCATCACGATTGCAGTGACCATTGGATTCATCGTCCAATACGGTGAATCTGCGCCGACAGTGCAAAGCGACGAAGTCGAGGAATCCTACAAAAAGGTTCCACGCTCTTTGATGCTGTCCACGAACGCGCAGGGCCAGCCGGTGTTTGGTGTCCCAAACGTGCTTACCACACCCCAGGACCACGCAGCCAACCTGCGACATGTGGTTGC
Source organism: uncultured Yoonia sp. (assembly GCA_965363665.1). Classification (GTDB taxonomy): domain Bacteria; phylum Pseudomonadota; class Alphaproteobacteria; order Rhodobacterales; family Rhodobacteraceae; genus Yoonia. The sequence continues at coordinate 7,228 of CBDTVH010000019.1, forward strand.
CGTGGATGCTGTTTATGCTGAACTTGATACCCCGCGGTTGGGTGCGATCATGGCAACGCCCGTGATCGGATGCGACACGACACTGTCTGCATCGCGCGAACCCGCTGCAATCGTCGCGCTGTCAATTGCTGCGCCTTGCAACAGGGAACAGTCTTTCCAAGTGTCCCATAGCGGCATGCATATCACGGCCAGTACAGACCGACAGGGTAACGCCGTCGTCCGCATTCCTGCGCTGGTGACCGATGCGCAGTTTATCATCAGCTTCGATAATATCCTCAAAGCAACCACCGAAATTTTCGTCCCGGAGCTGCGCCAGTATGACCGCGCTGTCCTGCAGTGGATGACCGATGACAACATGCGCCTTCATGCATTGGAAAATGGCGCAGAAATAGGTGGGTCGGGCCATGTATGGTCCGCGTCGTTCCACACGGCACAGGATACGCGCGAGGGTCGCAATGGCTTTGTTGTCTATCTTGGTGATGCCAACGCTGAAATCCCCTATCAAGCCGAAGTATACACCTTTCCAGAAGGGCAGATGAACCGTGATGGTGCTGTCGATCTGCGTGTCGGGGTCAGTGTGACGGCGGCGAATTGCGGGCGTGAGGTGGATGCAGTGACCATTCAGACAAATGCAGGTCAAACAGTTGTTAGAACAGAAATCGCAATCCAGATGCCAGCTTGCGACCAGATTGGTCAGGTTGCCATGTTGCAGGATAAATTTTCCGACCTGACGATCGTTTCCAACTAAACGCCGTCTTCGAACAGACCGAGTGCGCGAAAGCTGGTTTCGCTCGCTTTTCCAATAATCAGATGATCGTGCACCGTTATGCTAAGCGCGTTGGCCGCCATGGTGATCTGCCGTGTCATCTGAATGTCCGCGTCCGAGGGGGTTGGGTCACCCGATGGATGGTTGTGAACAAGAATCAGCGCGCTGGCGTTCAGTTCTAGCGCACGTTTGACCACCTCGCGTGGGTAAACCGGCACATGGTCTACAGTGCCTTTTGCCTGTTCTTCGTCGGCGATGATCGTGTTCTTGGTGTCCAGAAACAGAATGCGAAATTGCTCTGTCTCGCGGTGGGCCATCGTCGTGTGGCAATAATCAAGCAGTGCGTCCCAACCGGACAGCACGTGACGCTGCATGACCTTGGACCGCGACAGGCGATGGGCCGCAGCCTCTACGATTTTCAGCTCCAGCAGTACGGCATCACCGACCCCTTTGACCGCACTTAGCTGCGTTAAGGGCGCCGAGAGGACGCGGTTGAAATCACCGAACCGATCAATCAAGGCGCGGGCCAGCGGTTTGACATCTTGTCGCGGGATGGCGCGAAACAGGATAAGCTCCAGCAGTTCGTAATCAGGGATCGCCGCTGCGCCACCCGAAAGAAACCGTTCCCGCAGGCGTTTGCGATGGTCGCGCATGTAGGACGGAACCTTGCCGTTTGCCAAAGGCAAAACCGTAGTCACGTCGTCAGTATCGGAAAACAGGGAAGGTGCTTCGGCAAAATGGGTCATCTGCCCACTTTGCCAAAGCATTGGTTACTGTGCAGTTAACGCTAGCTTTTCATTGAGTCCCAAAAGCTTTTCACGCTGTCGAAGAAGCTTGACCCGTGTGGGTTATTTTCTTCGCTCAGTCGGTCAAATTCCTTAAGAATTTCGCGTTGCCGCGATGTCAGCTTTACAGGGGTTTCGACGGCAAGTTCGATAAACATGTCACCGGTCCCACCGCCGCGCAACGCAGGCATACCTTTGCCGCGCAGACGCATTTGCCGACCCGATTGTGACCCTTCGGGCACTTTTACCCGGCTACGGCCACCGTCGATTGTGGGCACTTCAATCTCACCACCCAATGCAGCCGTCGCAATTGATACAGGCACACGGCAGTAAAGGTTCGTGTTGTCGCGTTCAAAGAGCGCGTGATCCTGAACCTCGATAAAGATATAAAGGTCACCCGTCGGCCCGCCGCGCATCCCGGCCTCGCCTTCGCCAGCAAGGCGGATGCGGGTGCCGGTTTCAACGCCTGCAGGAATGTTGACGGAAAGTGATTTCTCTTTCTCGACGCGGCCTTGGCCGTGGCAGGTTTTGCACGGATCCTTGATGATTTGACCCATGCCGGAACAGGTTGGACAAGTCCGCTCAACCGTGAAGAAACCTTGCTGCGCACGCACCTTGCCCATGCCGGAACAGGTCGGGCAGGTTTGCGGTTCTGATCCGCCTTCCGCCCCGGTACCATTGCAGGCCCCACAGCCAACGGCCGTTGGAACGGTGATGGTTTTCTGCATGCCGGAAAACGCATCTTCAAGGTTGATCCGCAGATTATAGCGCAGGTCGTTGCCGCGTTGGGCCGCACTGCGTCGGCCACCACCGCGGCCACCGCCCATAAAGTCGCCAAACAAGTCGTCGAATACGTCAGAGAATGCGCTGCCAAAGTCGCCTTGGCCGCCACGCGGCCCACCGCCGCCACCCATGCCGTTTTCGAATGCGGCATGACCATAGCGGTCGTAGGCCGCTTTCTTGTTGTCGTCTTTCAGAACTTCGTAGGCTTCGTTGGCTTCCTTGAACTGCGCTTCTGCATTTGGATTGTCGGAATTGCGATCAGGGTGCAGCTCTTTCGCCTTCTGGCGATAGGCCTTCTTTATCGCCGCTGCATCTGCGCCTTTGGCGACACCAAGCACATCATAATAGTCACGTTTTGCCATGAAATTTTTCCCCCTTGGGAATGAAAACGACCGGCCCGGTTTACGGGCCGGTCACTTTTCAACGGCGCATGGCCTTAGTTGTCACGCTTGTTATCGTCCAGATCTTCGAAATCCGCATCAAGGATTTCTTCATCCGCGCCCGGCGCATCAGGTTCCGCTTCACCGGCCTCTTCCTGGCTGGCTTTGTAGATGGCCTCGCCCAGTTTCATGGCCGCTTCGGTCACGTTCTGGATGCCGGACTTGATCTTGTCGGCGCTGTCGCCTTCCAGATCATCCTTCAGCGCGGCAATCGCCAGCTCGATCGCTTCGATTGTCGTTGGGTCAACCTTATCGCTATGCTCTTCCATCGACTTTTCGGTCGAGTGGATCAGGCTTTCTGCCTGGTTTTTCGCATCGACCAGCTCACGGCGTTCCTTGTCGGCCTCGGCATTTGCCTCGGCGTCCTTGACCATTGCTTCGATATCCTCGTCCGACAGACCGCCAGAGGCCTGAATGGTGATCTTCTGCTCTTTGCCGGTGCCTTTGTCCTTGGCGCCGACTTCAACGATGCCGTTGGCGTCGATGTCGAAGGTCACTTCGATCTGTGGCATGCCGCGTGGTGCGGGCGGGATATCTTCAAGGTTGAACTGGCCCAACATCTTGTTGTCAGCGGCCATCTCACGCTCACCCTGGAACACGCGCAGTGTCACGGCGTTCTGGTTGTCTTCAGCGGTCGAGAAGACCTGAGACTTCTTCGTCGGGATCGTCGTGTTGCGGTCGATCAGGCGTGTGAACACACCACCAAGGGTTTCGATACCCAGCGACAATGGTGTCACGTCCAGCAGAACAACGTCTTTGACGTCGCCTTGCAGAACACCGGCCTGAATGGCGGCACCCATGGCAACCACTTCATCAGGGTTCACGCCTTGGTGGGCTTCCTTGCCAAAGAATTTGGCAACTTCTTCCTTCACCTTCGGCATACGTGTCATACCACCGACCAACACGACTTCGTCGATGTCGGATGTGGACAGGCCCGCATCCTTGATCGCTTCCTTACAAGGCTTCAGCGAAGACTTGATCAGATCGCTGACCAGGCTTTCCAGCTTGGCACGTGTCAGTTTCATGACCATGTGCAACGGCTGGCCGTCAGAACCCATGGAAATAAATGGCTGGTTGATTTCGGTGCTGGAAGAAGACGAAAGCTCGATCTTTGCTTTCTCGGCCGCTTCTTTCAGACGCTGCAACGCCATCTTGTCTTTGGTCAGGTCGACGCCGTTCTCTTTTTTGAACTCATCGGCAAGGTAGTTGACGATGCGCATGTCAAAGTCTTCACCACCAAGGAATGTGTCACCATTGGTGGACTTCACTTCGAACAGGCCGTCGTCGATCTCAAGGATCGTGACGTCGAATGTACCACCGCCAAGGTCATAAACAGCGATGGTCTTGCTGTCTTTCTTGTCGAGGCCATAAGCCAGTGCAGCCGCTGTTGGCTCGTTGATGATACGCAGCACTTCAAGGCCGGCAATCTTACCAGCGTCTTTGGTTGCCTGACGCTGGGCGTCGTTGAAGTACGCAGGGACCGTAATAACCGCCTGCTTCACCTCTTCACCAAGGTAGCTTTCGGCCGTTTCCTTCATCTTACCGAGGATGAATGCAGAAATCTGGCTAGGCGAATACTTTTCGCCCTTGGCCTGCACCCATGCGTCGCCGTTGCCGCCGTTGATAATCTCGAACGGCATGTTCTTTTTCTCTTTGGCAAGGTCCTTGTCGTCGAACCGACGACCGATCAGACGCTTGACTGCAAAGATCGTATTTTCAGGGTTGGTGACAGCTTGGCGTTTCGCCGGCTGTCCAACAAGGCGTTCATCATCTGTGAAGGCAACGATAGATGGCGTCGTGCGCGCACCTTCGGCATTTTCGATAACACGCGGTTTTGAGCCATCCATGATGGCGATACAGGAGTTCGTGGTTCCCAGGTCGATACCAATAACTTTGGCCATTTTTTCAAATCCCTTTACTTGAGGCGGTTTGAGCAGCGCGAACCCGTTTCGGCACCCGCGCCAGTTACATGAGTCAGTTCAGAACGCTTATCTGAAACTTCGATCTTGGCGTATATAGGGTCGCGATATTGGGGCTGCAACCGCTTGAGGGCCAGCAAAACGCGTAAAATATTGGTTTTTGTGCCAAGCGAGGATGCACCGCCGCCTAACGCCCCGCAAACCAGCTGAGCGAGACATGTTGCCGGGCGAAAAATTCACCCATCAGCCCGATCATGATCAGTGCCAGCGAAACATAAATCGGGTATTCCACGCTTGTGAATTGGGGGTTGTAATGGAGGAAGACCGCACCGCGTATCTGGTCGATGATGTGAAACAGCGGATTCCAGTCAAACATCGCGATCATCGTTGCAGGCAGGGTGTTGACGACAAAAAGTTTGCCGGACGCGATCATGTTGACGCGGATATAGATGGTCTTGGCGATTGGTACGAAACGCGGAAACCAAGGCTTGATTGCCAGAAAAACCAAGCCAACGGCACAGCCCGAGAACCATGCCATGATCAGGAACCCAAGTGCGGCAATCGGATCGTGGATTGTCACAGGCGTAAAGATGACATGATAGAATAGAAGGATCGTCATCAACGTAATCAGTTGAAGATAAAGCGCCGAAAAGGCCGAAGCCACGATTGCAATGATCGTGTTCATCGGGCGATGCAGCATCATCGACGACGTGGGGCCCGCAGCCCCCATCACGGCGCTGACGGCTTTGATGTGCGTCAGATAAACGAAGATCCCGCTCATGATATATAGCAGCATATCCCCACGAATGGGCGAGCTGCGCAGCCCGAGCACCTGGAAAAACAGCAGGAATGCAAAGATCATCGTCACGCTTTGCAACATGCTGAGCAAGATCGCCATCACCGCGTTCCGGTGCCCGCTACGCGCACTGCGGACAATTGTGTGATACGTCACCTCAAGCATGCTGATCAGGCCGCTTGTCGTGGTTCTGTGGACGGGCGTCTGAAACATCTGCGGTCCGGGTTGGTTACTGTCACGTCTTGGTAGCACGATAACCTTGCTGAACACTTGACGAAACACCATAAACAATCCGATCAGGGCTTTTTGATGACAGGCGGTCGGGCATGGATTTTGCGAAACTAACGAACGTGATGCGCACCTTGGCCCTGGAGGCCGGCGACACGATCATGGAGATCTATGGCTCTGATGACTTTGAGGTCCGCTCGAAAAGCGATGAAAGCCCAGTAACGGTAGCTGACGAAGCCGCCGATGCAATCATCAGCGCAGGTCTGCGCGCCGCATTCCCCGATGTACCGCTGGTGACGGAAGAACAGGCCGCATCGCATGCGCAGTCGGTCAGTACCTTTCTGATCGTTGACCCCTTGGATGGCACCAAGGAATTCATCAAACGGCGCGGCGATTTCACGGTGAATATCGCCTATGTAAAGGACGGTGTCCCGGTACGCGGGATCGTCTATGCACCTGCCAAGGAACGCCTGTTCTATACGGATGCTGACGGCAAGTCGGTCGAAGAGCAGGCACCTTTTGCCAATGACGCGCCGGGCCGGACCCTGCCGATCAAGGTATCGACACCTGATAATTCCGCCCTTCTGGTTGTCGCGTCCAAGTCACACCGCGATCAGGCAACGGACGATTACATCGCCAAATACGCAACCGCCGACATG
>CBDTVH010000020.1:0-13442 GCA_965363665.1 uncultured Yoonia sp.
TAGCCTGCCCCACTATTTGAAGCAGCAGTCTATGGGGTGCTGGCGGCTTTGGTCTTTACGCTGTGGCCCTTGGCCAAGACCGAAGATATCCGCGCTGCAACCTTGTTTCGTGATGCGTTCACGGCAAGTGCCGCGCTACCAAGCCTAAGGTATCTGATCGCAATTGCCGCCTTGCTTGCCATGCTGATCGGCGCGGCCATCCTGTTTTCTGGTACTGCCTTCCTGACACTTTGGACAGCAGGCGGCATCGCTGGTGCGTTGGGCATACTTGTGATCGCCGCCATCCTGATCCGCTGGGTTGCGCGCCGTTTGCGCAAACCTTCGCGCGGGCGTCCAGCGTTGCGTCTTGCGTTTGGGTCCATCGGTGCGCGTGGCGGCGAAGCCACGTCTGTTGTGCTGTCGCTTGGGCTTGGCCTGACCGTTTTGGCTGCCGTCGGTCAGATTGACGGCAACTTGCGCAGTTCATTCTCCAACGATCTGCCAGAGGTCGCCCCGAGTTACTTTTTCGTCGATATTCAACCTGACCAGATCGCAGGCTTCCGCGAAAGGCTTGATAGCGATAAGGCCGTCAGCCGCGTTGATACAGCCCCAATGCTGCGCGGCATCATCACGCAAATCAACGGACAACCCGCAGAAGAGGTATCCGGCGGCCACTGGGTGACGCAGGGTGACCGCGGCATCACATATGCGGGCGCGCAGCCCACCGGCACTGAAATAACCGCAGGCACATGGTGGCCTGAAGGCTACGATGGCCCGCCGCAGATCAGCTTTTCGGCAGAGGAAGCTGCCGAAATGGGATTGCAGATCGGCGACACCATGACGGTCAATGTACTGGGCCGTGATATCACGGCAGAGGTTACCAGTTTCCGCAATGTCAGTTGGGAGGACGCAGGCATCGGCTTTGTGCTGGCGATGAACGAAGGGGCATTGGCCGGTGCGCCGCATAGCTGGATTTCCACGGTCTATGCGGAGGAAGAGGCCGAGGCCGCGATCCTGCGCGATCTGGCGACGGCCTATCCCAACATCACCGCCATTCGCATTCGTGACGCGATTGATCAGGTGATCGAACTGGTTGGCGGGATTTCAGCGGCCACACGCTATGGCGCGCTGATCACGCTTGTGACGGGCTTTTTGGTGCTGATCGGCGCGGCTGCGGCAGGGGAACGGGCACGAACCTATGAGGCGGCAGTGCTGAAAACACTGGGCGCGTCGCGCCGCCGGATCTTGACCAGCTTTGCACTGCGTGCCGCGATACTTGGCCTGGCCGCAGGCATTGTCGCATTGGGCGCTGGCATCCTTGGCGGGTGGGCCGTATCCACATTTATCATGGAAACCGATTATACCATCATCTGGTCCAACGCCCTGCTGATCATCGGTGGCGGCGTATTAGCCTCGCTTCTGGCCGGGCTCGCCTTTGCCTGGCGGCCATTGTCAGCAAAACCGGCACAAGTGCTGCGGGCCCGCGAATGAGCGATCCTGCATTCTTTGGTTACGGCAGTCTGGTGAACCTTGCGACCCATATCTTTGACGATCCACGCCCCGCCACGCTTCATGGCTGGCGGCGTGTGTGGCGACGGACAAATCTGCGCAAGGCAGCATATCTTTCAGTAATGCCCAGCCCTGATACTACCCTGCATGGTGTGATCGCCCGGGTGCCCGGCGCTGATTGGAAAGCGCTGGACCTCCGCGAGGCAGCTTACCGGCGCCACGATGTCAGCGACACGATCCGCCATGATGGGCCCAAGGCACCGACCGCCCTGTATCAGGTCCGGCCAGAGCATGTCGCCGATGCTGACGACCATCCGATCTTGCTCAGTTATGTCGATGTCGTCGTGCAGGGCTATCTGCGGATGCATGGGGCCGCAGGCGTCGCGCATTTCTTTGACACCACCGATGGATGGGACATGCGGATTTTGGATGATCGTGCGAATCCGGTCTATCCACGCCATCAACCGCTTACGGCTGAAGAACGCACGCTGGTCGATCACCACCTAGCGACGGTGATGCAGAAGGCTGAATAGGCGCGCTTGCCGGGCGAAGGGCTCGGCGAGTTCTGCTTCGGCTTCTTGTTTTGATATGACGCGGCGGGCCAGCATGAACGCCAGCAAAGCAAAGACAGCCCCGCCCAGATACTGCCCGATCAACACGCCAGGTGCGCCAAACCACGCAGCGCCAACGATGACAAAGGGGATCGTGCCCAATGTGTGTCGCCCCCAGTTGACGATTGTGGAATAGAACGGATGACCAAGGTTATTGAAAGCGGCATTCGCCACGAAGATCACACCATTGAAGAAAAACATCAGCGACAGCGGTCCGGCGAACAGGAAAACAAGCGTGAGCGCCAAGCCGTCCTCCAGCTGAAACAACATTTGAATGGCCGGACGCGCAAGAAAGAACAGGCCAGACACGACGACAACGACGATAGCGGTGAACAACAGCCCATCACGGAACGCGCCGCGCACACGGTCGTTCAGACCGGCCCCTGCGTTTTGCCCTATTATCGGGCCAATGGCGCCTGAAAGTGCAAAAATGATGCCGAAACCAACAGGTGTCATGCGGGCGACAATGGCCATCCCCGCAACAGCCTCCTCCCCGAAGTCGGCCATCGCACGGGTGACATAGGCCTGCCCGATAGGTGTTGCCAACTGTGTCAGGATCGCGGGGATCGCAATCGCAAGAATGGCCCGCAGGTCGATCGTCAGGCTGCTGGGCGTGGGTCTGTCAAAACCGCCATAATGTTTGATCAGCGGCAGTAAGGCGGTAATCGCAATAACCAGACGGGCGCAGACGCTGGCAATAGCGGCCCCTGTCAGCTCAAGATCAAGGCCAAAGATCAGGATCGGGTCCAGCACCGCATTGACCAGCCCGCCCCAGATCGTTGCCATCATCGCGCGGCGCGCATCGCCATGGGCGCGCAGGATCGCGCCACCCACCATGCCGATCAGCAAAAGCGGCAGCGAAGGCACGACGAATGCCAGATATTCCACCGTCAGCCTGTGCGTCTCGCCCGTCGCCCCCATCAAGGTGACCAGCGGATCCAGTGACAGCCAGACCAGCGCGACGGGACGATGATTTGCAGGTAGTGGACCGCCAAGGCAAGGGTTTCGCCGCTCGCGCCCAGCAAAGCTGCCAGATAGGTTAGGTTGAACCAGACCACTGCGGCAAAGATCGTCCCAAAGATCACCCCGTAGATCAGCGCGTTAGTTGCGCGTCTGCGGGCCTCTTCCGGTTGCCCGGCACCCAGCGCACGCGCAACCAAGGCACCTGCGGCAATGGCCATGCCGATCCCGAAAGAGGTCGTAAAAAACAGGATCGCACCGGCATAGCCCACAGCGGCAGCTAATTCAGCTTTGCCCAGCATTGAGATAAAGATCATGTCTACAAAATCGACAAGGAATACCGCCATCAACCCGATAGACGCCGTCAGCGACATGACCGAGATGTGGCGGAACAGGTTGCCTTGCGTAAATTTTGCCTGGGTGTCAGCGGCGTTGCTATCACTCATCCGACATATGCGCCTCGCCCTTTGGGTTTTATGTCACCATGGAGCGCAGGACACTGCTGAAGTACAAGGAAATTCACGCCTCAAGCGTGGGCCGCGTCTGCAAAAGCGGCATGACATCCGCCATTTCAGGGCCACGTTGCCGGCCCGTCACAGCCTTGCGCAACGGCATGAAAAGACCCTTGCCCTTCCGGCCCGTGGCGTCTTTTACAGCGGTCGTCCATTCACCCCATGTGTCTGAGGTATAAGGCAAGGGCGGGAGCATGGCGAAAGCTTCGGCAACGAACGCGCGGTCCTCTTCTTCCACAAGCGGCGTGGCGCCATCGCGGAACAGCACCCACCAGTCAGACACTTCATCAAGTGTGTTGATGTTGTCGCGCACAACATTCCAAAACGGTTCCTGCAATTCGTCTGGCACGCCAGCCGATGTTAAAACATCGGCCACGTCATGCGCGCTCAGTGTTGCCAGATGCCGCGCAGTAAGCGGAATCAGATCTTGTGCGTCGAACTTTGTCGGTGCCGATCCGAACTTGGACAAATCAAAGCCAGCGACAACTTCGTCGATGTTGCTGCGCAACTCGACCGGATCAGACGACCCCAACCGCGCCATCAACGACAGGATCGCCTGTGGTGCTATCCCCTGCTTGCGCAGATCCCGCAAAGCCAAGGTGCCAAGGCGCTTGGACAGCGCCTCACCCTGTGGCCCGGTCAACAGCGAGTGGTGCGCGAAACGGGGCACGTTACCGCCCAGCGCTTCGATCATCTGGATTTGGGTTGCGGTGTTGGTCACGTGATCGGACCCACGCACGACATCGGTGATGCCCATTTCGGTGTCATCAACAACAGATGCCAGCGTATAGAGGATCTGGCCATCATTCTTGAACAATACCGGATCACTGACCGAGGCCGCGTCAATCGAGATGTCGCCAATGATCCCGTCGGTCCATTCAATCCGCTTGTGATCCAGCTTGAAACGCCAGTGCGAACCGCGTTCCGCCCGCAGACGGTCCTTGTCATCCTCAGACAACGCAAGCGCCGCGCGATCATAGACCGGGGGCTTGCCCATGTTCAGCTGCTTCTTGCGCTTGAGATCCAATTCAGTCGGCGTTTCAAAACATTCATAAAGCCGCCCCATGTCGATCAGCTTTTGCTTGGCGGCAAGGTAGTTTTCCATCCGCGCGGACTGGTGCTCGACCCGGTCCCAGGTAAAGCCAAGCCAGGTCAGGTCTTCTTTGACGCCTGCGACATATTCGTCCTTGGAACGTTCCCCGTCGGTGTCATCAATCCGCAGAATGAACGTACCCCCGTTCTGGCGTGCGATGGCATAGTTGAAAAGCGCCGCCCGCAGGTTGCCGATGTGAAGCCAGCCGGTCGGTGATGGGGCGAATCTGGTGGTGGTCATGGGTGCGTCTCCTGTTGGGGGCTTTGACCATGAGACGCAGGCGATGTCCAGTTTGGCAGGTGTTTGCAGGGGCGCTGCCCCTCGGCTGCGCCTCACCCCGAAGTTTGATCGGACGAAGAAAGCGGGATCAGGTTGGCGTGACAGGCCAGCGTTTGCCCAGATCGTCGAGGCCGGCGCGGATCAGGTCCTGGAGAGCACCGGTGTCGATATCTGCGAGTTTGTTGATGTAGAGACAGGATTTCCCGATCTTGTGTTTGCCCAGGCGGTCAAGGATCGCACCAAAATCAGCATATCCGGGCATGATGTAGATCGACAGGTTGGCCTTGCGCGGACTGAAGCCGGTAGCCAGAAAATCGCCGCTACGTCCGCTTTCGTAGGTATAGTGATACTGACCATAGCCGATCATCGCAGGCCCCCACATGCGCGGCTGCCATCCGGTGATCTTGCGAAACAACTGGTCCAATGCAGCGGCGTCCGATTTACGCGTTGGGTGTGGTACGGCATCAAGAAATGCAGCGACGCTTTGGTCCGTGGTCTGTGTCTTATTCTTGGTCATATTCGATGCTAGCAGATTTCACTCCCGCCTCAAACACGCTGCCTTATCGGGTCGGTTCAGCTTTGATCGCGCCAGCGGTTCACGATGGGATAGCGCCGGTCCAGCCAGAATGCCCGGTCAGAGAGCCTTGGCCCGGGTGCTGACTGGAACCGCTTGTATTCGCTGATGTAGATCAGGTGTTCGACCCGTTTGACCGTGTCCCGGTCATATCCTGCCGCGACACAATCGGCGACAGAGGCTTCGGCGTCGACCAGCATCATCAGGATACCGTCCAGCACATCGTAAGGTGGCAGGCTGTCTTCGTCTTTCTGATCGGGGCGTAGTTCAGCCGAGGGCGGTTTGTCGATGATGGCAACCGGAATGACCTCACCGGTAGGTCCTTTCATCCAGTCGCGGTGGTTGGCATTGCGCCAGCGTGCCGCCTCGAAAACGCGCGTTTTGTACATATCCTTGATCGGGTTATAGCCGCCCGCCATATCGCCATAGATCGTGGCGTAACCAACAGCGACTTCGGACTTGTTGCCAGTGGTCAGCAGCATTTCCCCAAACTTGTTGGATTGCGCCATCAACAGCAGCCCGCGGATCCGGGATTGGATGTTTTCCTCTGTCAGGTCGTCATCCAGACCTTCGAAAAGCGGTGCGAGCGCATCTGTCACGGCAGACCGGGGGCCCGCGATGTTGATCGTATCGTATTTGCAGCCCAGCGCATTGGCGGCGGCGGCCGCATCATCCAGCGATCCTTGCGATGTATATTCAGACGGCAACATGACGCAGCGCACGTTTTCAGCCCCCAGCGCATCCGTGGCGATGGCCGCCACAATGGCACTGTCGATCCCGCCTGACAGCCCCAACAGAACCTTCTGAAAACCGGTTTTGCGCATGTAATCGCGCAACGCCTCGACCGTCACACGGTAATCCTGTTCCAGCATGTCCGGCAGCAATGCTTTTTCGCCATCCAGCGCGACCCAGCCGTCATCGGTCAGTTCAAAGTCGACATGCGCCAGAGCGCTTTCCATCAACGGCATTTGCACCGCCAACTTTCCGCCACGATTGAGCACGAAGGACCCGCCGTCAAACATCTGATCGTCCTGTGCGCCAACCATGTTGATGTAGACCAACGGCACGTCATTCTCGATCACCCGGCTGACCATGTTGTTCATGCGAATGGGAAACTTGCCGCGGAAATAAGGTGAGCCGTTCGGAACGACCAATATCTCGGCCCCACCTTCGACCATCGCTTCGCAAACGTCCGGATACCAAGCGTCTTCGCAGATCGGATTGCCGATGCGCACCCCGTTGTTATGTGCGCAGGGGCCTTCGATATCAGCGCTCTTGAAGAGGCGGACTTCGTCGAAGACGTTGAAGTTGGGCAAAAAATGCTTGCGTGCGCGGGAAATAATTTCGCCGCCACGCAGCGTGAAATATGCGTTGTAAAGCCGCTCTTCCACCACCGCAGGCGCACCGATGGATAGCGCAGGACCGTCAGCGCAATCCTTGGCCAAGGCCATAAGATGCGCCATGGTATCGGCAACAAAGGCAGGTTTCGCCACCAGGTCCTGTGTCTGGTAGCCGGTCAAAAACATTTCAGGCAATGCCACCAGATCAGCACCCGCCGCCTTGCCTTCGGACCAGGCCACACGCGCCAGATCAGCATTGCCTGCGATATCCCCCACGGTGGGATTTAACTGTGCCATTGTCAGTCGAAAAAGTTTTGTCATAGTTTTGTCCCAATGCCTTGCCATGCATGTAGCAGAAAGAGGCGCGGGGGAAAGCCGTTTGACATGACCAACTATTCGTCGTTGTCACGTGGCACTCCCTCTCATAGGCTGCACGAATTATGAAGCGATCGGAGAAACTGATGACGTTGTTTGGATTACCTAAAGCTGTGGCACTCGCCATTATCGCAGCGAGCGTGGCATCGGGTGCAACGGCCCAAGAAGTTCAAACAAAGCAATATGATGACGGTGGTATCTATGAGGGTACCTTTGTCGATGGCAAGCAGGACGGCACCGGTACCTACCGCCTTCCCAATGGTTACGAATACACCGGCCAATGGGTTGAAGGCGAAATCCGGGGCGAAGGTATCGCCACCTTCCCGAACGGGTCTGTCTATGAGGGGTCGTTTGTTGCCGGTAAGCCCGAAGGTCAGGGCCGAATCACATTTGCGGACGGCGGCACGTTTGAAGGCGAATGGGTCGACGGCAACATCACTGGGCAAGGAATTGCTCAGTATGCCAACGGCGTCGTGTACGAAGGCGAATTCCGCAATGCGATGCACCACGGCGTCGGCACCATGACAAGCCCCGGTGGTTATATCTACGAAGGCGCTTGGCTGAATGGCGAGAAGGAAGGTGAAGGCAAGATCACCTACCCGGATGGCGCGATCTACGAAGGCACTTTGAAAGGCGGCGAACGTGACGGGGTCGGCACCCTGACCATGGCTGATGGTTTGGTCTACAGCGGCGAATGGGTCGACGGGCAAATCCAGGGCGTTGGTACTCTCTCGCAGCCCAATGGCGATGTCTATGAAGGCGCGTTGGAAAACGGCCGCCGCGAAGGCGATGGGTTCGTGACCTATGCCAACGGCGACACCTACGAAGGCACATTCGTCGACGACCGCCGCCATGGCACCGGTACTTTCCGCGGCACTGACGGCTATGTTTATGTCGGTGAATGGTCCGAGGGTAAGATCGAAGGAACGGGAGAAGTCACCTACCCTGACGGCTCGGTCTACGCGGGTACTTTCGTCAATGATCTGGCCGATGGCGCCGGCAAGATCACCTATCCCGATGGTTCTACCTACCAGGGCGCATGGGAAGCGGGCGTCATCAATGGCGTTGGGGTCGCAACTTATGTAAACGGTCTGGTCTACGAAGGCGAGTTCCTGAATGCCAAGAACCACGGCCAAGGCAAGATGACCTACGCCGATGGATACGTATATGAGGGCCAATGGTCCGAAGGTCAGCGCAACGGCCTCGGCCGTGCCGTCTATGCAGATGGCACCGTCTATGTTGGTGAATTCCTGAACGGTCAGCGCAATGGCGACGGAGAAATCACGCTGCCGGATGGCTTTAACTATGTTGGCCAATGGCAAGACGGTGAAATCAGCGGCGAAGGTCTGGCCACCTATGCCAACGGCGATGTCTACGAAGGCAACTTCGTCCGAGGCCGCCGTGAAGGCGAAGGCACAATGCGCTATGCGACAGGTCAGGAAAGCGTCGGCATCTGGTCCGACGGCGCACTGGTATCCGAGACAACAGCGGGCGAATAAGCTCGCGTAAAGACTGATCAGAAAGAGCCGGTGATCACACCGGCTCTTTTCATTTGCGCGCCCTAAACCGTCTCGCCCTGATCCATTCGCGCAAGCAAATCCTCTGCTTCTTTCAAGACAGTCTCTTTGCGCGCATCATCCATGCGGTCCCAGACCCGGTACATGTTTCCCATCCGCGGATTGCCTTCAAAACGCGGGCGGTGCCGGTCAAGGAAATGCCAGTAAAGCAGGTTGAAAGGGCACGCGTCCTGCCCCGTCTTGTCCTGCACCCTGTACGCACAAGACCCGCAATAATCCGACATCTTGTGAATGTAGTTGCCTGACGAAATATACGGCTTTGACGCGATAATCCCACCATCGGCAAATTGGCTCATACCGATCACATTCGGAGCCTCGACCCATTCATAGGCATCCGCATAGACCGCCAGATACCACTCATGTACTTCTGCTGGAGCAATCCCGGCCAGAAGCGCAAAGTTACCGGTTACCATCAGGCGCTGAATGTGGTGGGCATAAGCTTCCTGTTTGGTCTGGCCCACGGATTTGGCCATGCAGTTCATCTTGGTCTCGGCACCCCAGTACATCGCGGGCAATTTGCGGTCATGGCCCAGCGCGTTGCGCGCCGTATAGTCTGGACCTTCTTGGAAATAGATACCGCGCACATATTCGCGCCAACCGATGATCTGCCGGACGAACCCCTCAACCGCGTTCAAAGGCGCATGGCCTTCGCGGTACGCGGCCTCAGCCCGTTGGCAGACCTCTAACGGGTCAAGCAAACCTGCGTTGATATAAAGCCCGATGATTGCGTGGTAGAGAAAGCGGTTGTCGTTCAGCATTGCATCCTGAAAATCACCAAATTTCGGCAAGCCACCCTTCAGCCAATGTGCCAGCTGCTGCCGCGCCTGTCCGGTATCGGTTGCAAACCAGAAAGGTTCCAGATCACCAAAATTCTCTGCGAAACGGTCGCCGACAAGTTTCAGCACCTCTTCAACGGTTTCATCCGGGGTGAATTGCATTGGACCGCCGAAATCGACCTGATCGGGTGCGGGTTTGCGATTATCGTGGTCATAATTCCACTTGCCCCCTTCAGGTTTGTCACCATCCATCAGCAAGCCCGTTTTGCGGCGCATATCGCGATAGAAATACTCCATGCGCAACTGTTTGCGCCCTTCGGCCCAATCGTCGAAGTCCTGATGGGTCGCAATGAAGCGGCTGTCTGGCAGACTGTGGGACTTAAGCGGCATATCACCCAACGCTTCGATCAACCGCCATTCACCGGGTTCGGTATAGACCACACCTGCTGCATCATGTTCTGCGGCACGGCGGATCAATTCGCCCGTGATGGATCCCGTGTTCTCAGGATCATCCAGTTTGGTATAGGCGACGGTCCAACCGTCCGTGCGCAGTTTTTGTGCAAACTTGCGCATGGCGGCAAAGATAAAGGCGATCTTCTTGGGATGATGTGGCACATAGCTTGCCTCATCCGCGACCTCGGCCATGACCACGACATCATTGTCCCTGTCGGTCTTGCAAAGGGCCGAAAGGTCCGACGAAAGCTGATCGCCCAGAACAAGGACCAATCTCACCAGACGATCTCCGTTCCGGCGTAATCATAAAAGCCGCCCGATTGCGCCGGGGTCAGTTTGGCTATCACGCCCAAAAGATTGGACGCAGCCTCATCTGCAGGAACCGTCTTGTGTCGGCCAGCATAGTTTTCGGTGAAAGACGTCTCGACCGTGCCGGGATGCAACGACACGCAGATCGACTGCTTGTGCGAACGCCCCAACTCGATCGCGGCGCCATGCACGATCTGGTTCAGTGCAGCCTTGGATGCGCGGTAAGAGTGCCAGCCCCCGATCTTGTTGTCGCCAATCGACCCAACCCGCGCCGACAGGGTCGCCACAACGCTGCGCCTGTCCTTTGGCAGCAGGCGGGCGGCGTGGCGCAGGATCAACGCGGGCCCAATGGTATTCACGGCAAAGACGCGCGCCATGTCCTCAGGTTTGATGGCAGACAGCGCCTTTTCCGGTGCGCCCCAAAGCGGCGCAAGAATGCCGATAGCCACGAAAACCAGATCAAAGGTGCCGGTCTGCATCTCCATGCAGCGCGCGACAGATCCCGCATTTCCGACATCAAATCCGTCGACAGACCGTGACAGACCCGTCACGTCCCAACCATCGGCCTTCAGCCGGGCAAAAACCGCCGAACCAATCCCGCCGCTGGCGCCAATCACCAAAGCACGCATGCAATACTCCCTTTGTTTGCTGCGACTTAGCGCCATAGGCGCCGCAGACAAGGTGCCAAAGAAACACCAACAAGGCACTGCCGCTCCCCTCTTCATCTTGGCCAAAAAAACTCCCGCGCGGAGCGCATTAAAGCCTTTTCAACAAACCTCTGATCAGTATAGTTGCGTTCATGATGATCAGCGCACATATCAAAAGCCACACCCCCAAGGGGCTGTTTTCGCGCGACATCCTACTCCTTAGCTGCCTCTGAGCGTGCCTGTCGGCGCGACCGCTCAGAGGGTGACAGCGCCAAGACATGCTAAGGACTAAAGGAATAATCAAATGACCCAATCGAACGAAGTGTTGATTTTCGACACAACCCTGCGCGACGGTGAGCAATCACCGGGTGCGACCATGACCCACGATGAGAAACTGGAAATCGCCGAGATGCTGGACGACATGGGCGTCGACATTATCGAAGCGGGTTTTCCCATCGCATCCGAAGGCGATTTTCAGGCCGTCAGCGAGATTGCAAAGCTGACAAAGTCCGCGACGATCTGCGGCCTGTCGCGTGCCAACTACAAAGACATCGACCGCTGCTGGGAGGCGGTGAAACACGCGAAATCTCCGCGCATTCACACATTCATCGGCACCTCGCCCCTGCACCGCGCGATCCCGAACCTGAACATGGATGAAATGGCCGAGCGTATCCATGATACAGTGACCCACGCCCGCAATCTGTGTGACAACGTGCAGTGGTCGCCGATGGATGCGACCCGCACCGAGTGGGATTACCTGTGCCGCGTAGTTGAGGTTGCGATCAAGGCGGGTGCGACGACGATCAATATTCCCGACACGGTTGGTTATACAGCACCGGTCGAGAGCGCCGATTTGATCCGCAATCTGATCGCGGCCGTGCCCGGCGCGGACGAGGTGATCTTTGCCACCCACTGCCACAACGATCTTGGCATGGCGACGGCGAACTCCTTGGCTGCCGTCGAGGGCGGCGCGCGTCAGATTGAATGCACGATCAACGGGCTGGGCGAACGCGCTGGGAACACGGCACTCGAAGAGGTTGTCATGGCCCTGAAGGTGCGCGCCGACATCATGCCCTACACCACCAAAATCGACACCCGCAAGATCATGGCGATCTCGCGCCGGGTCGCAACGGTTTCGGGCTTTGCAGTGCAGTACAACAAAGCCATCGTCGGCAAGAACGCCTTTGCCCATGAAAGCGGTATTCACCAGGACGGGATGCTGAAGAACCGCGAAACATTCGAGGTGATGAAGCCCGAGGATGTAGGTCTGTCCGGGACGTCACTGCCATTGGGTAAACACTCTGGCCGGGCCGCGCTGCGGGCGAAACTGAACGAGCTGGGATTTGATCTGGCGGACAATCAACTGAATGATGTGTTTGTAAGGTTCAAGGATCTGGCCGACCGCAAGAAGGAAGTCTTTGATGATGATCTGATGGCGCTGGTGTACCAAAACGACACCGAAGATGATCGCCTGAAGCTGAAATCCCTGCGTGTTGTTTGCGGCACCCAAGGGCCGCAAACGGCCGATATGGTGATGGAAGTTGACGGCGCCGATGTTGAAACATCGGCCACCGGCGATGGTCCGGTGGACGCGACATTCAACGCCGTAAAGGCGCTTTTCCCGCACGGCGCTCGCCTGCAGCTCTATCAGGTCAGCGCCGTGACTGAAGGCACCGATGCACAGGCGACCGTGTCGGTCCGGATGGAAGAAGACGGGCGTATCGCGACTGGGCAATCTGCTGATACCGATACCGTCGTTGCCAGCGCCAAAGCCTATATCAACGCCCTGAACCGATTGCTGGTCCGGCGTGAAAAATCGGCACCCGGCTACGATGTAAAGGGCGTCAGCTACAAGGACGTCTAGCCCATAAAGAACGACTCATAGATCACGTGGCGATCCATTGGCTTGGGTCGCCACTTTTCTTTCCGGACCGGCATGGCGCGCGGATCACATCTGCGGGTTTTGTGCAATAGTTGCAAAAGTTATATTTTTATCGGGCAATAGTCCCAACTTTGCGCTAATATACGCAGAAAATCATAAGCGGCAGATTGCCGCCGCGTTTCGTTTCACAAGGGGTTCTATCCCATCGCCAGTATCTCTATAACCGCATGAAACCTGCCACACTGGGACAGCGCGGCACACACACTCTGGGATTGGGAAGGCCACGGGCATGGCAAGTTTCGGCGGATTGTTTTCTTCTGATATGGCGATCGACTTGGGAACCGCAAACACGCTGGTTTACGTCAAGGGCAAGGGCATCGTCCTGTCCGAACCATCCGTGGTCGCCTATCACGTCAAAGACGGCGTTAAAAAGGTTCTGGCGGTCGGCGAAGACGCCAAGTTGATGCTGGGTCGGACCCCCGGCAGCATCGAGGCCATCCGCCCGATGCGTGACGGTGTGATCGCGGACTTCGACACCGCCGAGGAAATGATCAAGCACTTCATCC
>CBDTVH010000021.1:0-13365 GCA_965363665.1 uncultured Yoonia sp.
CTTCGCACAGCTTTAGCGCGTCCATTACATCTGTCCGATCAGTGCGCTGTTGATCAGCTGCGCTCACTAGTGCGCCTCAGCCCAGTTGACGCCCTGCCCTGCATCCACCGCCAGTTTCACGTCGAGCTTCACCGCCGGGTCACTCGCGTTTTCCATGACTTCGCGTGCAGCGCCGATCAAATCCTCTGTCGCCTCTTCATTGACTTCGAAGATCAGTTCGTCGTGGACCTGTAGCAGCATTTTCGCCGGGATGCCCTCAATCGCCGCTGGCATCCTGATCATCGCGCGCCGGATCACGTCTGCCGCTGTCCCCTGAATAGGCGCGTTGATCGCCGCGCGCTTGGCAAAGCCTGCATGTGGCCCTTTGGCATTAATCTCGGGCGTATTGATCTTGCGCCCAAAGAGAGTTTGCACGTAGCCGTTGTCTTTCGCAAAAGCGACAGTGTCATCCATGTACTTGCGAATGCCCGGGAAGCGTTCGAAATACCGGTCGATGAACCCCTGCGCCTCACCGCGCGGGATGCGCAGGTTACGCGCCAGACCAAAGCCGGAAATGCCGTAGATCACACCGAAGTTGATCGCCTTGGCCTGCCGCCGCACGTCAGGTGTCATCTCATCCAGTGGCACATCGAACATCTCTGACGCGGTCATGGCGTGAATGTCGATGCCGTCCAGAAACGCCTGTTTCAGCGCATCAATCCCGGCGATATGCGCCAGAATACGCAACTCAATCTGGGAATAGTCGAGGCTGACAATCACCTTGCCGGGCTCAGCGACAAAAGCCTCGCGGATGCGCCGGCCTTCCTCGGAGCGCACCGGAATATTCTGCAAATTCGGGTCGGTCGAAGCCAGACGCCCGGTGTTCGCGCCAGCGATGGAATAGGATGTATGCACGCGCCCCGTCTCGGGATTGATGTGCTCTTGCAGCGCATCGGTGTAGGTCGATTTCAGCTTTGACAGTTGCCGCCAATCCAAGATGCGGCGCGGCAAATCATGCAGCGTGGCAAGGTCTTCCAGCACATCGGCCCCGGTCGAATATGCGCCGGTTTTACCCGTTGACGGCTTCTTGCCGTCAGGCATTTCGAGGCCCATTTCGTCAAACAGGATTTCACCCAGCTGCTTGGGCGAACCCACGTTGAAAGGCCGGCCAGCCATTTCCTGTATTTCTGCCTCAAGCCCCGCCATCTTCTGTGCGAAAGCATTTGGCATCCGGCTTAGCGTGTCGCGGTCAACCTTGATCCCGTTCCGCTCCATCTGTGCGAGCACCGGCACCAGGGGACGTTCCATCGTTTCGTAGACGGTCGTCACGCGGTTTACATGTAACTGAGGCTTGAACTGCTGCCACAGGCGCAGGGTGATATCGGCATCCTCGGCAGCATATTTCACCGCCTCATCCACCGGCACACGATCAAAGGTGATTGCTGATTTTCCGCTTCCCAACAAAGGCTTGATTGGAATGGGGGTATGGCCGAGATACCGCTCTGACAGGATATCCATGCCATGATTGTGCACGCCGGCATTCATCGCATAGGACATCAGCATGGTGTCATCAATCGGGGCCACGTCGATATCCAGACGGGCGAATATCTTGGTGTCGTACTTCATGTTCTGCCCGATTTTGATGACCGCAGGGTCCTCCAGTATCGGCTTGAGCATCCTCAGACATTCATCAAAACCCATCTGACCGTCGGCCAGATCATCCGACCCGAACAAATCATCCGACGCAGCCGTCTTATGGGTCAGCGGAATGTAGCAAGCCTGCCCCGGCTCGACACAAAGCGAGATACCGACCAAATCTGCAATCATTTCGTTCAGACCTGTGGTCTCGGTATCGACGGCCACATAGCCACGCTCGCGGATACGGTCGATCCAGACTTGCAAGGCGGCGGCATCGCGGACGCATTCATAGGCGTCCGCGTTAAAATCCACATCCTCAGGCGTCGCCACTTCGCTCGCGGCTGGCGTTGTCGCTTCGATCACGGGCGGCGCGACCCCAAGCTTTTCGGCAATCCGCTTGGTGACTGTTCGAAACTCCATCTCGGCCAGAAAGCCCATCAGAACTTCCGGGTCCGGGTCCTGCACTTCAAGGTCATCCAATCCGAAATCCAGTTTCATGTCGCAGTCAAGCTGGACCAGCTTCTTGGACAGCTCAATCTGTGCGCGGTTCTCGATCAGCGTCTCACGGCGCTTGGGCTGTTTGATCTCTTCCGCGCGGTCCAGCAGACTTTCCAGATCACCGTATTCATTGATCAGCAGGGCGGCGGTCTTGATCCCGATCCCCGGCGCACCGGGTACGTTATCCACACTATCGCCCGCCAAGGCCTGCACATCGACGACGCGGTCGGGCCCGACACCGAACTTTTCAATGACACCTTCGCGATCAATCCGCTTGTTTTTCATCGGGTCAAGCATCTCGACCCCGTCACCGACCAACTGCATCAGGTCCTTGTCGGAAGATACGATCGTCACTCGCCCGCCGGCATCACGCGCCTGATGTGCAAGGGTCGCGATGATGTCGTCTGCCTCGAACCCCTCAACCTCTTCGCATGCGATATTGAAGGCTTTGGTGGCCACGCGTGTCAGCGGGATCTGCGGGCGCAGGTCCTCTGGCATCGCCTCACGGTTGGCCTTGTATTGGTCATACATATCGTTGCGAAACGTATGGCTACCCTTGTCAAAGATCACAGCCACGTGGGTCGCGGCATCGTCCCCGTTGTTGCCGTCAACATAGCGCTGGAGCATGTTCACGAATCCGCTCACCGCACCCACCGGCAGGCCATCAGACTTGCGCGTCAGTGGCGGCAATGCGTGATAGGCGCGAAAAATAAACGCCGACCCGTCAATCAGGTGCAGGTGACAGCCTTTGCCGAATTTTGTGGTCATGCCGTGGCTCCTTCGCGCGCGTACGCGACGGTTCTGCCACGAGCAGGAACGATCTGCCAGTTCAGACTTTGCCTTCAAAGTCCTTATGCACCAGTTTGGCATCGCAATACGGGCATTCGATCCAGCCCTGGTCCTGCGGGATCTGCAACCAAACGCGCGGGTGCCCCAATGCCCCTTCCCCGCCGTCACACGCCACGCGCCAGTCATGAACAATGCGGGTCTCGGGTGCAGGTGTGGACATGATTACTCTCATCTGGTTGCCGCGGGCCGCTGCCCGCCTTAAGTCTGCATCAGACATACCGCAGACGCGGGCGAGGGGAAAGACGGCATGAGCGACAACGCCATAGAAATTCAAGGGCTGAAAAAGACCTATGCCGCCACCGGGCGCAGCCCCGCGAAAGAGGCCCTGAAGGGCATCGACCTGACAATCCCGCGCGGGTCGATCTTTGGTCTTTTGGGGCCAAACGGCGCAGGCAAATCCACGCTGATCAACATCCTGGCCGGTTTGGTGGTCAAATCCGCAGGTAGCGTGAAAATCTGGGGCTTTGATCAAGACAAAAATCCCCGGCAATCCCGCGCAGCCATCGGGGTTATGCCGCAAGAACCGCATCTGGATCCGTTCTTTACGCCAGCGGGATCACTTGATGTGCAAGCCGGGCTCTACGGTGTGCCTAAAAGCCAACGCAAAACCGCGGAAATCCTCGATCTGATCGGGCTGACCGACAAGGCAGACGCCTACGCGCGCTCACTCTCAGGGGGTATGCGGCGCAGGCTGCTTTTGGGCAAGGCGCTGGTGCACTCGCCACAAATTCTTGTGCTGGATGAACCCACCGCCGGGGTCGACATCGAGTTGCGTAACATGCTCTGGCAAAACGTGCGTAAACTGAACGAAGAAGGGATGACGATCATCCTGACGACCCACTACCTCGAAGAGGCAGAGGAGATGTGCGACGATATCGCCATCATCAACCACGGCGAGGTGATCATCAAAGACAGCACTGCAAACCTGCTGGGGCGACTGGACAGCAAAACACTGGTCATCACCCCCGAAACCGATGCCGCGTTGCCCGCCCTGCCAGCCAACATCACAGGCCAAAAACACGCCAATGGAACGCTCGCTTTCACCTATCAAAGCGGCACAACACCCGCCGGTGAAATCCTGTCACTGGTCCGCGACGCAGGCATCACCATCAAAGACGTCAAAACCCAGGAGGCCGACCTTGAAGACGTCTTTCTGTCGCTCACATCCGCGCGCTGACGCCTGTCTTTCTTCGTCCAATCAAACTTCCCCCGGAGGGCATCAAAATTCTGGAATTTTGATTAACTGGGCAGCATCCGACCCAACTGTCGTCCGCCAAGGATATGCATGTGATAGTGCGGGACATCCTGCACGCCGTGGCTGCGGGTGTTGGCAATGCTGCGAAACCCCTGCTCTAAATCCATGATACGGCAGACTTCAGCCACCGCCTGCATAAAGCCCACCTGCTCTTCGGCAGACGCATCGCGCGCGAAATGATCAAGACTGACATAGGCACCTTTCGGAATGATCAGCACATGCACCGGCGCTTGCGGAGCGATATCCTCAAACGCGAGCGCATAGTCATTTTCATAGACAGTCTTATTGGGGATTTCCCCGCGCAGGATTTTGGCAAAGATGTTCTGGTCGTCGTAGGCGTATTCCATAGTATCCTCAATCAACAAAAAGATGGGGAGTAGCGGCGAGTGTGAGGGCCACTTCCGGCGATATGCTCAGGAACTGCGCGATGGCGTGCGCATTTTCATCGCATGTCGCCGTTTCCTTGATCCGGGTTGTATTGGCGAACTTCGCGTCCCGGATCGCATCACGTTCATAGATCATATCATGGCGGATCGTCGGTAGCAGACGGGCCAGCGTCGCATCGCTTGTTTGCGGTCCGGCCAGACCAACGCGTTTGGCATGGCCAACCAGATATTCGTCATCAAAACTACATTCGATCTCAAGCATGCGCACCGTGGCGCGGTCCGAAAAGAAATCCGACATCAGATCAAGGCTGGATGTATCCAGACAGATGACCAGTCGATCACTGTCATAGTGATCAAACAGCATCCGCATCAACGCCCGCCTGTGGCGCCCGCGTTTTTGCAATGAACTTTCAATGCCACCCAAATCAGGCAGGTCCGTCTCATCTTCGTTAAAGAGATATTCAATCGCCGGCACATTCGTATGGTGCTGGATCGCCGCGACCAGCCGCTTTGCGACATGCCATTTCTTGCACGCGATGATCATCAACTCGCGGCTGCGGCCCAGCGTCGTGTCATTCTCCCAAAACCGCGGGGCGAACCGGCGGCCGATGCGCCCTCGCCCGGTCAGGAACGCAAACAGATTGCGCCCTTCATCCGAAATCACGAAATCCATTATGTCGCTGGCATAGAGCGCACCCAACCGTTCCCGCAAATCTGCCGCTTCGGCACTGATCTTGCGGGCGAAAAGCGACCCTTGGCCCAACAGTAAATCGTAGTGATCATTATAGAACGTGACCGGCATCCCGTAATCGGTGAACATCAGAAACGTCAGCGTGCGATTTTCAATCTCCCGGGCAGGCACCAGGTGGCGGACAAGCGTCTGAAAAAAGGTCTCATCCGGGATCCATGTCGTGCGGAAAAAACGCATGACGTCGCGACGGGCATAGGCAAATTCCAGCACCGCCTCGACGGTTTGGCGGCGCAGGCACCACCATTGGCTGCCGATCATGATCTGCAAATCCTCAGGGATCTTGCGGGTCATCTTGAAACGCTTTTGCAGCTGCAACGCCGTGTAGAAGCGGCGCTTCTGCGTCCGCTCATTGAAGAAATGGCGATAGATCAGACGTTCCTCGCGAAACCCGGTCTTGATCCAGTTGCTGTCAAAGAAATCATGGCTTTCGATGTAATCGACGTCGTTATCGTCCAGCAACCGGTGCGCAAAGTTCGCCGACTTAATCGGCATGCAGTCACCAGACACCATGTAAAAATGCGTAGCGCGCGGGAATGCACTGATTGCAGCTTCGACGGCGTGCAGGGTCGCCTGCACAAGGCTCCATTCGCCCCAACCGCATTTCACGCGGCGGTTGGCAAAAGTGACATTGGGATTGTCTTTTAGGGCCACTTGGATCGCGTTATAATCTTGGGTCGCGGCAGAGGCATCAAAGTGGATCGCGATATAATCGCCCGCTGCTGTCAACTGCTCTGCCTGCTGGACGACCACAGCCGGGTTCTTGTGACAAAGAAGGATAAAGGCGACACGTGCCATCGGTGATAATGCTGTCCTTATTGCGCTCTAGGCTGTCATAACGCGAACAGACATTGAAGTGACAGGCTTTCTTTGCTTTGAAAGGGAACAAGCACTGGCAGGAGAGCACGCGTGGCGAATTTTCCCGGAACATGGATGACCCAAAGCGAAAGCATGGTGTACCGCGTCGTGCCCAAATGCGCCTGCTCGACCATCGGACAGATCATGTATTATTCCGACCACGGGCAGTTCTACGATGGTGACGTTCACGACGCGAAATCCGGTATCCACAAATGGGCGATGGACGACAGCAAGCCCGTCATCGAAGCCAATGTCAAAGCGCATCAAAGCTATGCCTTCACCTGCGTGCGCAACCCCTACACACGCATCCTGTCGTCATTCTTCGACAAGATCTGCGGTGTACAACGCAACGGGAAATACTACCGGGGAAATCTGGTTCCGCTTTTGATCCAGAAGTATGGAATTGAAGTGGGTGATCCTGAAAGCGGTTTTGAATTCGATCAGATCAAAAGCTTCCGCCGCTTTTTACTGTTCGCCCGCGACACCATCCGCTGGCGACGCCCGATGGAACCCGACATCCATTGGTCCGCGATGTCCGGTCATATCTCGACCTTCATCGTGAATGGGGGACGGTATGACAAAATATTCTGGACGGAAAAGTTCAATGACGGAATGCAGGACGTCCTGAACGGGATCGAAACAGCGTATCCCGTCGATCTGGCTCAGATTCCGCGCTTTAATGAAAGCGAAGGCCACGGACCCAAACGGCTGCACCCGGTCGAGGATTATTTCGACGATCTGTCGATGCATATCGTCTATGAGGTGTACAAGCGGGACTTTCGGATCTTCAAATATGATTTCGAAAACCCGGCAAACAAGATGCCGATTGGCGACATCGACTTGGACGAGGTACACGCGAAACTGGGCTAGAGGCTCGACTTTCCGATGGTCGCGCTAGATGCTGATGCGTTGGTCATCAGGAAACCTTATAATGTCTATTGTTCTGATCCTTGGCAGCGGTCCGAATGTCTTGGCCTGCCGTGATTGGCCGCGCGACCCGTTTGACCGGATCGTGGCGATCAATAATGCCTGGGCGGTGCGCCCTGATTGGGATGATCTGATCCATCCTGATGATTTTCCGCTCGAACGGATGCCCGTTGATATGACTGATCAGCAGCGCATCATCCGCGCTGTCGACTACGTGCCGTTGCAGAACACCTTGGGCGGTTTTGTCTACGCTGGTGGGACGATGGCGTTTACGGCATCCTACTGGGCCCTGGCGTCGTTGAAGCCAAAGGTCATCGCGGTACTGGGCTGCGATATGGTCTATGCCGGGGCCAGCAACACCCATTTCTATGGCACAGGTACCGCCGATCCCCTGCGCCAAGATGTGACGCTGCGGTCGCTTGAAGCCAAATCCGCCCGCCTCATGGCGATTGCCGCCCGGCAAGGGTGCGCGATGTTGAATTTGTCGTTTGATGAAAGCCGTTTGGTTTTCCCCAGATCAACGGCCATCGACGCCGCAAACGCGCAACCACAAGTCTTGGATCAAGACGCTGTTGATGCCGCCCTTGCCGAAGAAGAGCGGCTTAATTATCGCGTTCCTTCCGGGAAATACTGGAAGGAAGAAAGCCGCTTCGACACGGCCGCCATTGATGCGCTTGACGCGCTTTGGCTTAAAGCAGTCCCTGCTGCTTGAACAAGCCCATCAGGTCCGCCTCGGGGCGGGCGCCAATGTGACTGATCACCTCGGACGCGGCGACGTTGCCCATCTTCGCGCACGTTTCCAGATCGTGACCATTTGTCAGCCCCCACAGGAACGCCCCTGCAAAAAGGTCGCCCGCCCCCGTCGCATCAACGATGTCGGTGGGCACGGCAGGCACATGCCAGCGCTGACCGTCAGCCAGGACGTGCACGCCGTGTTCGCTGTCGGTGCAAGCCACGATCGGCACTTCTGATGCCGCTTGCGCCAATGCGCCGTCGAAATCATCGGTCTGATACATCGACCGCATCTCTGCACGGTTGCAGAACAGCAAATCAACATGATCACGGACCATGTCGCGGAATGCATCACGGTGGCGTTCGATGCAGAAGGGGTCGGACAGGGTCAGCGACACGCGCCCACCCGCCCCTTTGCAGGCTGCCACCGCTTTGGCAAAGGCGGCATGGCTATCGGGGCCGTCAAAACGATATCCTTCCAGATAAATCCATTCGGCGTCTGCCATCTGATCTTCGTCGATGTCATCGGGCGACAAAAATTCCGTGACGCCCAGATAGGTATTCATCGACCGCTCACCATCAGGGGTGACAATCACAATGCAGCGTCCGGTTTCGGCCTCTTCGGTCTTGGGGGCCATCGCCGTTTCATAGCCGGCACCCTGGGCGCGCAGATCATGGGCAAAGATCGCGCCCAATTGGTCGTCCTTCACCTTGCCCACATAGGCCGTCTGCCCACCCAGTTGCGCAATCCCCGCAATCGTGTTGGCAGCCGAACCGCCGCTGACCTCTTTCGCTGGGCCAACGCGAGAATACAGATCAACCGCACGGTCCATGTCGATCAACTGCATGATGCCCTTTTCGACACCTGCCTGCGCCAAGAACGCATCTTCGGCACGCGCCAGAATGTCGACAATTGCATTGCCGATGCCGACAACCTGATACTTTTTCATAGGTTCTTTTCCTCAAACATACAGAGATCGCGAATCAAACAGACCGCGCATTTTGGTTTTCGCGCCACGCAGATGTAGCGACCATGCAGAATCATCCAGTGATGGGCATGGCGTTGAAAGTCGGCAGGGATATTGTCCTCGATCGCGCGTTCGACAGCATCGACGTTCTTGCCCACGGCCACGCCGCTGCGATTGCCGAACCGAAAGATATGGGTATCAACCGCCTGCGCAGGCATGCCCCACCACATATTCAACACCACATTGGCCGTCTTGCGACCGACACCGGGCAACGATTGCAAGGCCGCGCGGGAATTCGGGACAACGCCACCGTAGTCATCAACCAGGATCTGGCTCATCTTGATCACGTTCTTGGCCTTTTGACGATAAAGGCCAATCGTCTTGATATGCGCGGTCAGACCCTCAAGCCCCAGATCAAGCATCTTTTGCGGTGTATCCGCGATTTTGAACAAGGCGCGCGTCGCCTTGTTGACGCCCGCATCGGTCGCCTGCGCGGAAAGTGCCACGGCAACGACCAGCGTGTAAACATTCACATGCTCCAGCTCGCCTTTGGGTTCAGGCTCTGCTGTATGGAACCGCGTGAAAATTTCGCGAATGGTATGATAATCAAGCTGTTTTGCCATGCGATCCCGTATGCCGTGAAGGTCCAAGCGGGGCAAGCGCCAGATGCGCAATTTCCGGGTCGCCTCGCCGCTGCATTGCCCGTAATTTGATCCATATGGAACAAAACGAAACATATCATTACCAAGTCATGCGCCGGGCCATCGAAGCGATTGATGCGGCAGGCGACGAACCCCAGACGCTGGCCGATCTGGCCGCCGAGATGAACATGAGCCCCGCGCATTTTCAGCGGCTCTTTTCGTCATGGGTGGGTGTGTCGCCAAAGCGCTATCAGCAGTACCTGACGTTGACGCATGCCAAAACGCTTTTGCGCGACCGGTTCACGACATTGGAAACGGCACATGCCGTGGGACTGTCTGGCAGTGGTCGCCTGCACGATCTGTTCGTGCGTTGGGAAGCCATGAGCCCTGGTGATTATGCACGCGATGGGGCCGATCTTACGATCTATTGGGGCTGGTTTGAGAGCCACTTTGGTCCTGCACTGGTTATGGGTACGGACAGGGGCATCTGCGGGCTGGCCTTCGCCGCCGAAGCCGGGCCGGAACCTGCGATGGCTGACCTGAAATCGCGCTGGCCCAAGGCTGTCTTCGTCGAAGACCCAAGCTTTCTGCGCCGCTGGGCCGAAGCCGCACTTGGCATGACTGGCGAGACCAAACTGCACATGATCGGTGCGCCGGTTCAGTTGAAGGTCTGGGAGGCGCTGCTGACGATCCCATCCGGCCACGTCACTACCTATTCCGAGATCGCGCAGTCGATTTGCAGGCCCAAAGCGGTCCGGGCTGTTGGCACGGCGGTGGGGCGTAACCCGGTCAGTTGGCTGATTCCCTGCCACCGGGCTTTGCGCAAATCAGGGGCGCTTGGTGGGTATCATTGGGGCTTGCCGGTCAAGCGTGCGATGCTTGCATGGGAATCAGCACGCGCCGATGCAGAGGCGAGCTAGGTCAATTTCCGCCGGAACCCTTGGCTGTTTGTCGCGTTATTGGATAACAGTAGACAATATGGGCATAAGTATCCCATGTCAGACGCGCAAACTGCGCGCGCAATTAAAATGGAACAAAGACCATGACACTTAAGAAATTACCACTTGTCCTCGCAACGGCTTCGATGACCTTTGTCGCAGCCTGTGACCCAGCCGGCCCGAACCAGATGCAAAACACGCAACAAGGTGCGCTGATCGGCGCAGGCGCGGGCGCTGTACTTGGTGCTATTACAAACAACGATGGGTCTGTGCGCGAACGCAATCAGGCCGCGTTGATCGGTGCAGCTTTGGGTGCAGGCGTAGGTGCCGGTGTAGGCAACTCGCTTGACCGTCAGGCCGAAGAACTGCGCCGCGCATTGCGCAGCGACGTGGGTGTGTCGAACAACGGCAACAACCTTGTTGTGGTCCTCAGCCAAGATCTGCTTTTCGCAACCAACAGCACACAGGTGTCCAGCGTGTCTCAGAACGAATTGCGCATCGTCGCAAATTCGCTGCGGCAGTACCCAAACACAACGGTCAACGTGATCGGCCATACCGACAACGTCGGTGACGCGTCCTTTAACCAGGACCTGTCAGAGCGCCGCGCGTCTGCTGTGTCCTCGATCCTGATCGGGGCCGGCGTATCGCCAAGCCGCATCCGGTCGATCGGTGCAGGCGAAAACAACCCGATTGCTTCGAACCTGAACGCAGCGGGCCGCCAGGCGAACCGCCGGGTAGAGATTGTCATCACCCCCAACTAGGGCCTGAGCACATTGAAACGAACCAGGGGGTTGCAGCAATGCAGCCCCTTTTTTGTTGTGAAACGTCCGCTTTGGTCATATCATTTGACCAATATACAACGATTGATCCCATGCCCTTCGAACCTGTCCAGCAAGAAAAACTATCGCACGGTGTAATCCGCCAGATCGAAGGCTTGATCCTGCGCGGCATCCTGCGCCCCGGTGAACGGTTGCCGTCCGAACGTGAACTCAGCGAGCGCATGAGCGTGTCGCGCCCATCCCTGCGCGAAGCACTGGCCGACCTGCAAGAGCGCGGTCTGCTGGCCTCGAAAGCCGGTGCTGGCGTTTATGTGGCCGATGTTCTTGGGTCTGCCTTCGCTCCGGCACTGGTGACGCTCTTTGCCACCCATGACGAAGCGGTGTTCGACTACATCAGCTTTCGCCGCGATATGGAGGGGCTGGCGGCCGAACGCGCCGCACGGCTGGCCAGTGACACGGACCTGAAGGTGATAAACGCGATCTTCGAGAAAATGGAAGCGGCACACCAGAAACGAAACCCGGCAGACGAAGCGCATCTGGATGCGGACTTTCACCTGTCGATCATCGAGGCCAGTCATAATATCATCATGCTACATATGATGCGGTCGATGTATGAACTGCTGCGCGAAGGGGTATTCTACAACCGCACCATCATGTTCAAGCAACGCATGACCCGCGATAGCCTTCTGGACCAGCACCGGGTCATCAATGAAGCCCTGCAAAACCGCGATCCCGAAGGCGCGCGCAAGGCGGTGGAGGCGCACCTGACCTTTGTGGAAAACGCGCTTTCAGATCAGCAAAAGTCAGATCGTAACGAGGTTTTCGCGCAAAAGCGGCTGGAGCACGAAGTGGGACGCTAAAACGTTTCCGGGTGCCTTGTGATCGCGGTCCAAAGCCAGATCGACACCACGGCCTGCACCGCGATCCCGGCCAGCACCAGGGGGTGCAGCAAACCAATGGTCTGCCCCAGGATCACCGCAATATTCCACAACCAATGCCAGATGATCAACGGCCACAGGTTCCCGATACGCAGCGCAATCGGGGCGAGAGAGAATCCGACGATCACGGCGAACAAAACCTGCTGCGCTGTCTGAGTCGCACCTTGCCCTGCCAACCCGTTCACCAAATGGAACAGGCCAAACAACACCGCACTTACCAACATGGCAAGCGGCACCGACGCGCGTGTCATCGCCCCGCGTAACAGGATGCCACGAAACAACACCTCTTCACCAAAAGCGATCAGAAAGGTCGTAACGACCAACAGGCCAACACCGACAGTGCCCAACCCGCGCAGGTCATCGGGCGATATCTGCTGGCCGATCTCCCAGCCCATGACCGCGACAACGAAAAAGCCGGGCAGAAACCAACCCATTCCCGACCAGCGCAACGGCCCGAAGCCAGCGCCGCGCCAACCGATATAACGAAATATGATGAACAGGCAGAAAATCACGGTGAGCATCTGCACAGGCAAAAGGACACCCAAAAGCCCGCGCAGGTCGGATGGCCCGTCCAGTACATGAAAGAAATAGTAGGTCGCGACTGCAATAATCGCCGCATAAATGGCCGTGGCACAAAGCCCAAGCCGGAGGCTATGCATGGTCAAAACTCCTGCGCGTCGCCCCACTCTGCACTGTCAAAGACCACCCGGCCCATGTCAACGAAAAAGCCCGGCTGCGAGCTACGCAACCGGGCTTTTGGATTTTCAGCGACGCACTCTAATGAAGCTTTTCAGCAACCGTCGCGATTGAATCGTCGATCAGCGCACCGGCAGCTTTCGCATCCATCTGCTTGGCGATCACGTCTTTGGCGGCGCCCACGGCAACAGCAATCGCCTGATCGCGCACCTCTTTGATGGCAGAGGCCTGCGCGTTGGCAATCTGTTCCTCAGCCGCGGCAAGGCGGCGTGTGATGGATTTGGCGATATCGTCTTTCGCCGCTGTTGCAGCGTTCGTCGCTTCTTCCTTGGCGGCGGAAACGATGCGCGCGGATTGCTCCTGCACTTCTTTCTGCTTGCGCTCATAGCTGGCCAGCAGTGACTGCGCCTCTTCACGCAGCGCCTTGGCTTCATCCAACTCGGATTTGATGCTGTCGGCGCGCTTGTCCAACATGCCACCCACAAGGCCGGGGACCTTGTAGTACAGCAAAATGGCGATGAAGATCAGGAACGCG
>CBDTVH010000022.1:0-13268 GCA_965363665.1 uncultured Yoonia sp.
ATGTTTTGAAAGGTCAGTGGACCGTGGTGGCGATCGTCGTGGTGCAGTTATTCTGCGCCATTTTCTTTGTGTCGCAGATCCTCGCTTCGGTGCTGGGTGTCGCTCCGCTGAACTGGCAACTTTACGAATTGGTGGAATTGGGCGCCGCCCTGGGGCTTTTGCTGGGGGTCGGATTTGGTTGGGTGGTCTTGCGCCGCACGATGGCGCGCAATGTCCTGGTCGAAGATCAACTTAGGGTGGCGTCAGGGGCCTTTATGGACGTGTTGGAAGAACGTTTTGCCACCTGGGATTTGACCCCGGCCGAACGTGACGTCGCACTCTTTGCGATCAAGGGCATGTCCACTCAGGAAATCGCAGGATTGCGCGAGGTCAGCGAAGGCACAATCAAGGCGCAGACCAATGCAATTTATCGGAAGGCGGGGGTGTCGGGCCGCACCCAGCTTCTCAGTCTCTTTATTGATGATTTGATGGCCAAGGCCTGATCAGTCGTCAGGATCCTGTGCCGTATGCGCGCGCAGCACATCAATGGATACGATTTCCAGGGCGCGCACATGCGTTGCATGCAGGTTCACATCCGGCGCGCAGCCTTCTTCGTGCGCTTGCAGAAACCGACTGGCGCAAAGGCACCAGCCGTCACCGGCCTTCAATCCCGGAAAACCGTATTCTGGCCGTGGTGTGCTGAGGTCATTGCCGACATATTTTGAAAAAGCCAGAAATTCATCGGTCATGACGGCACACACCGTATGGCTGCCTTGGTCAGCCGCGCAGGTATCGCAGGCGCCGTTGCGGAAAAACCCTGTCACCGGATCGGTGGAGCAAGCGGCCAGCGCGCTGCCGAGAACGTTGAATGAGGGGTCTTTTTCCATAGTGTCTATGCCTTCTTGTCTTACTCTTCCAACTTAGCTCAACAATCTGGAATTGCCACGACTCGGTGCTAGGCCTTTACATGCCGTCCCATTCAACCCAGCGTCCGTGAAAGTCGGCGCGGCCAAGGTTTATGGTCCGCTGACCTGGCCAAAGGCGCAGTGTCAGTGCGGCGCCGTGTGTGCCGCCGTCGTTTTCCATCCCGAACCATGCAAGCGGTGCTTTGTCTGTCGCGGTTGCACCGGCCTTGGCGATCAAAGCTGCACCTTCGGCCTTTTTGTCGTCAGGAAAATACTGCCAGGCGACGGTGCTATAGATCAGATGCGTTTGGCCCGTGACATGCGCCAGCCGCGGTCCCAGCCACGCGATCGCATCGCCTTGGTCAACGGGTGTTTGCGCCGCCGCAATGGCAGCCCGGGTCAACGCCAACCGCTCTGGCTGATCAGGCCAAAGATAGGCTTGCAGGCGCAAGGCGTGTTCAGGCGTGGTCGGATCCAGCGGGTTCAGATCGACACCGGCGCGCGACATTACCATCGGACGTGTCTGAGGGGGAGGGGCCCCGCGCCAATCCGGCGTCAAGGTCAGGACGGGGTCGGTTGCACCAAACAATCGGTCAGCCACCTGCAAGCCGTAAGCGTCCCAATGCAGGTTCAGACCGCCGCTGGCCCCCAATTCAGATGTGCGGATCGGCAGACCGAATTGATCAGCCAATAGATGTCCGACTGCAATCAGCGTCGCGGATCGGCGGACTTCGTTGGTTTGCGGCGCGCTATCAAGCCATCGGTTGATGTGATCGGCATCGGACAGAAGGGCAGCGCTGACCGCGTCCCATAGCAGTGCATCGTCTACCACATGCGGCGGATAGACGGGGCCAAGGACCGGATGACCCTGCAAATGCAGCGCATGAAGCGCACCGGCAAGGCGCAACGGCACTGACTGGCCGCGCGGGCTGATATCGCCTTGCCAATCGAAAATCCGCTCGGTCACGGACCCTGCTGGCCAGTCCATCGCGGCGCAGAGCGCCATCAAACGCGCCATGAAAGGCGACCCCAGGCTGGCGCAGGCTTTGGATTGATACGCGAATGCCTCTTGGATGGCGGTGGGCGTCAACGGAATTTGTCCACCAGCTTTTGCATGGTTGAGCGTGTGTCGGGTTCCGGTTCCGGCGCGGGCGCATTGGATTTCACCGCGGACTTGGACGAACGCGGCGGGGCCACACGCAAGGCAACGGCATTCAGGAACCTGCCGCCATCGCCTGCGACCAGATCAGCGATCCCGTCGCTGATCCCGCGCAGTTCATCATCCAGCCATTCGGCGTCGGCCTTGGGAAAATCGCGCAACACATACCCCGGGACGGCATCTTTATGCCCGGGGTGGCCGACGCCCAGTCGCACGCGTTCATAATCAGGCCCGATGTGACCGTGAATGGAACGCAAACCATTATGCCCCGCATGGCCACCGCCAGTTTTCAGCCGGACCTTGCCGGGGGCCAGATCAATTTCGTCGTGAAACACAATGACATCACCCGGGACAAGTTTGAGATAGCGCATCGCCTCACCCACTGACTGACCGGACAGATTCATGAAGGTTTCGGGCTTTAGCAACGTCACCCGTTCAGAGCCAAGGCGCCCGTCGCAGGTCTGCCCCTGAAACTTTGTCCGCCAACTGCCGAACCCATGATCAGCGGCAATACGGTCCATCGCCATAAAGCCGATGTTGTGGCGGTTATGGGCGTATTTCGCGCCGGGATTTCCAAGACCTACAAGTAATTTCATGGCGTGAACCTATCTTATGCCGCAACGCGGCGCCAGAGACTGTTTTCCGGTTCCAGCACACACATTGTTTCGATTTTTCTGGATTTCCACTTCGCAGTCATCGAAACCATTGGGTGTCGCACACACAAAGGCTTGCCGTTATGTTGACCGGTTTCAATCGCAAAGGCATGAACCTGAAATGGTTGGAACTGTTTCAGATTTGCGCAAGGAAAGGATCATTGCAGGCCACGGCCGAGGAAACCGGGTTGTCCATCAGCACAGTATCCTATCACCTTAAAAGTCTGGAAGAACATCTTGGCGTTGCTCTGTTCGATCACGCCCGAAGACCCATTGCCGTTACGCCGCACGGGCAGGCGTTTCTGCGCAATATCGACGATGCGTTGCTGGCCCTTCGCAAGGCCGAGGCAGACGCCATGGCCGGAAATGCGGCGGGCGCCGGTTATCTGCGCATCGGCACGATCGAGGATTTCGATAGCGACGTGATGCCAGAACTGGCGATGCACTTGTCTGCCAGGATGCCACGGCGTCATTTCCAGTATCATACGGCCACAAGCCACCAGATCATCACGATGATGCGCAACCGCCACTTGGACCTTGGGATCGTCACCAGCCCAAATGACCGGCTGCGCGACCTTAACGAAAGGCAAATTCTGCGCGATCCGTTCGTACTGGTTTTGCCAAAGGCCGCCCATCAGTCACTGCCGGATATCTTTGCAGGCGGCGACAGGTTGCCTTTCCTGCGCTTTTCAAGTGACCTGATCATCGCCCAACAAATCGAAGCACAATTGCGCCGCCTTGGAATTGCGTTGGCGCACCAATTTGACTGCAACAACAATCAAACGCTGATGGGTCTGGTCGCGGCAGGAGCGGGATGGACCATCACCACGCCGCTGTTGTTTGCGCGTGCAAGCCGCTTTCATGCGCAACTGCACATGCACGCCTTTCCAGGGAAAAGCTTTTCGCGCAACCTGTCGTTGGTGACGACCCCGGATTGTGCGGAAACAGTGCTGGACCTCGTAGAAGAAAAACTGCGCGCATCGCTTTTGCAGCACGTCATCGCGCCGGTCCAAGAAAGCATGCCTTGGTTGAAAGACCGTTTCAGGCTCATCGACCCAAGCTAGGCGTTGACGCCAAAGAGTTTTGCAACCTGCTTTGTTGGCGCCGCCTGGAAAGTGCCCGTCACATATAGCGGCTTCAATGATCGCGGGATATCCGGGATTGCCATCTGGTAGTTCGAACCCCTCTAAGCGCTATCAATAAATCACAATTATTATTCTAATTTTTGAAATATATAACGCAGCCCGTTGCCAGAACGCCCAAAATGCAGCCCTGTTCTTGCAACGTCTGACAGGAGAAGACACATGAAATCGCGTACAAAGGCTGTCGTGATCGGGGGCGGCATCGCCGGCTGTTCCACACTTTATCATCTGACCCAGGAAGGGTGGACCGACGTGGTGCTGGTTGAACGCAATGAGCTGACCTCTGGCACAACGTGGCATTCGGCGGCGCAGGTCACCAACTTTGGCATGAACCAGACGATGGTGGGGCTGAAGTCGCACTCTATCGCGCTGTATAAAGAGCTTGCCGACGATCCGGAGTATCCTATCAACTATCACCACGGCGACGGTGGCATCCGTTTAGCCAACACCGAAGCGCAGTTGCAGGGGTATCGGCATTTTGCGTCTATGGCGCGTGGTATGGATGTGGACTTTGAAATCATCGACGCCGCAGAATGTGCGCGGCGTCATCCGCTGATCTCGACCGACAATCTGATCGGCGGTCTTTGGGACCCGATGGATGGCGATATCGACCCTGCACAACTGTGTCAGGCCTTGGCACGCCGCGCCCGCAAGGCAGGGGCCGAGGTGTACCGCAATACGCCTGTCACTGGCCTGACGCAGCACAAGGATGACACTTGGACGGTGCATACTGAAAAGGGCGATATCAACTGCGATGTGGTCGTTAATGCCGGTGGATACCGTGTGAACGAGGTGGGCGCGATGATGGGCGTGCAGCACCCCGTCACGTCAATGGAGCATCAGTATTTCCTGACCGAGGAAATCCCCGCAATCAAGGAAGCGGGCCACCGGATGCCGCTGTTGCGTTGCCCGATCAGCGATTATTACTGCCGTCAGGAAAAGAACGGGCTGCTGGTGGGGTTCTATGAACAGGACTGCAAGCCTTGGGGTATGGACGGGATTGACCCGAATTTTGTCAATGCGCTGTGCCCGGATGATCTGGATCGCGTGACGGATGTGCTGGAGGGCGCTTTCGAACGGATGCCCGCGTTGATGGAAACCGGTATTCATACGGTGGTGAACGGGCCGATTACCTATACGATTGATGGCGCGCCTTTGGTCGGGCCGATTCCCGGAAAACGCAATGCGTTCTGTATCATCGGCTTGCGTGCCGGTCTGGGCGAGGGCGGGGGCCATGGTTGGCTGCTGGCCCAGCAGATTGTGCACGGCGAGGCGTGTTATGACACATGGTGCATTGATCCGCGCCGGTTCACGGGCCATGCGAATGTGGAACTGACGTCGTTGAAGGCGATTGAGGATTATCAAAACGAATTCCGCTTTCATTTCCCGCACGAACACCGCCCCGCCGGGCGTCCGGCAAAGACAACGCCGCTGACGCCCATTCTGGCGGCGGAAGGGGCAGAGTTCACGGTGGTGAACGGATGGGAGCGGGTTGATTACATCAAGCCCGCGCCCGATTTTCACCACACCCTCGACTTTCATTTTGACGCGACCTTTGATGTGGTCGCATCAGAGGTACGCAATGTGCAGGAAAATGTTGGGTTGTGTGAGGTCAACGGCTTCAACCGGTTTGAAATCACGGGCGCCGACCGCCATCAGTTCCTCGACCGCATGTTCTGCGGCACAGTGACAAAGCGCGAAGGCCGCGTCGGTCTGGGCTATCTGCTGAACCATCACGGCATGGTCAAAGGTGAAGCGACGGTGGCGAACCTGCCCGCTTCTGATCGCGGTCCTGCGCGTGTCTGGTACGGCTCTGCTGCGGCGGCGGAGTATCACGATATGGACTGGCTGATGGCGCATGTCGCGGCGGATGAGGACGTGCAGATCAAGAGCCTGACCAATGACCAGACGATCTTGGTGCTGGCGGGGCCGAAGTCGCGCGATGTGTTGCAGGCAGTCAGTCGGGGCGATTGGTCGAAAGAGGCGTTTCCTTGGCTGTCGGTCCGCGAATGCTTTATCGGTTTTTCGCCTGCAACGGTGATGGGGGTCAGCTTTAGTGGCGAATTGGCTTATGAAATCCACATCCCCAATGCATCGCTCTATGCGGCCTATCTGGCGCTGCGTGAGGCGGGCAAAGCGCATGGTCTGCGGCTTTTCGGTGCGCGGGCGGTGGATGCGATGCGGATGGAAAAGGGTTTCCTGCATTGGAAAGCGGATTTGATCACCGAGTTTACGCCCTTTGAGACTGGCTTGGATCGCTTCGTGCGTGCTGAGAAGGTGGATTTCATCGGCAAGGATGCCTTGGCAAAACGGCATGCCGAAGGGCCGCGCAAGAAGCTGGTCACCCTGAAGATCGACGCCACCCATGCGCCTGCGTATGGTGGCGGGTCCTTGATGCTGGACGGCAAAGTCGTGGGAACAATCACGTCGGGCGATTGGGGGCATCGGGTTGGGACAAACCTTGCATACGCCTTTGTGGACCCGGCATTGGCCGAGCTTGGCAGCACAATGCAATTGGATTTGCTGGGGGATATGGTCGGTGCTGAGGTCATCGCACCTTCGCCCTATGATCCGGGCTTTGAGCGCATGCGCGGCTAGCGTTGGTCATGCAAAAGGGCACCCCGATCCGGGATGCCCTTTGTCGTATCAGTGCATGAAGACTGATTATTCTTCGGATGCGTCGTCTTCGTCGCCAGCCGTTGGCACTTCATCAGCTGCAACTTCTTCGGCTTCGTCGTCATCTTCGGCCAGCAGCGCGCGTGGCGCCTGGACGTTTGCAATAACAAAGTCGCGGTCCGTGATCGCAGGTGTCGCACCTTCTGGCAGTGTGACGTCGCTGATGGAAATCGTGTCACCAATTTCGACACCGGCCAGATCAATCGTGATGTGCTCTGGAATGTCGCCGGCCAGAACGTCGAGTTCGACCTCATTACGGACAACAGTCAGAACGCCGCCTTTTTTCACGCCGGGGCATGTATCCGCGTTGAGGAATTCAACAGGGATAAAGATCTTCACGCGGCTTGTACGCTTCAGGCGCATCAGGTCGATATGCGTCGGCAGGTCCTTGACCACGTCGCGCTGAATGCCACGGCAGATGACGCGGACGTCGTCGTGCCCCTCAAGCTTGAGGTTGTGCAGCGTGGACATGAAGCCACCCTTGCGCAGTTTTGTCAGAAGATAGTTGAATGGGATGCTGATGGATTGCGGGTCTTTGCCGCCACCATAAACAATGCCAGGTACGTCGCCTTCACGGCGAGCTTGGCGGGCGGCCCCCTTGCCTGTCCCCGCGCGTACCTTGGCGTTCAGATCTGGGATCTTTCCAGCCATAGTATGATTCCTTAATGTAGGGGCCCGCCTCCAAGGGTGTCCGAGCCCGATGAAGCCCGCCGTATATGGGCATTGTGTCAGTTTGAAAAGAGGTTTTATCACCTGTTTTCACTTTGGAACTTGCTTTGGGAGAATTTGGACTGCACGCCTGCGGTCATGTCTGTTCTGAACGCGCTTTACCTGTCGAGACGCCCGGCCACCGCATTTGTCGTGGTGGGCATGTTTTGGGGATGTTTTGCGGCCTATGTCCCGGTGATCAAAGCACAATTGGGGGCGTCTGACGCGCTTTTCGGCACTTTGCTTCTGGGGTCGGCGACCGGGCTCGTTTCTGCGATGTGGTTGGCGCCGCGGGCGGACCGTATATTGGGCGCGCGTGCGATGCAGGTGGGGGCGATCCTGTTGGCGGTCGCGTGGTTGCTGCCGGGGCAGATTACGGTTCCACTGATTTTTGCGCTGGCGATGGGTTTCGTCGGGCTGGCATCCGGTCTGCTTGATGTGGTCATGAACGCACGGGTCAGCGAACTGGAAGCCGAACACAATCGCCCGTTAATGAACGCCAACCACGCGATGTTTTCGGTGGCCTACGCCTGTGGCGCTCTGATTGTGGGCGTCACGCGTGAAGCGGGCTTGCCACCGACGCCTGTTTTCGCGGGCTTTGGGGTGATCGCGGTTTTGGCACTGCCGCTGATGCGGATGGACGTCACCTATGTCGATGCAGAAGAGGGGTATTCCGGGGGCTACCCGCTATGGCCGATTGTGATCTGCGGCGCGATCGTGCTTGTTGCTTTCATGTCAGAAGCCACGGTCGAGGCATGGTCAGCCCTTCATGTCGAAAGAACCTTGGGCGGCGGTGCGGCGGAAGGCGCGCTGGGACCTGCGATGCTGGGGATCATGATGGCCGTGGGCCGGTTCTCGGGGCAGGCGGTCGCAGAGCGGGTGCGGGAAATTCCGCTGGTGATCGGGGCTTCGGCAATCTCGGCTGTCGGCGCGGTGATTGCCGCTTTGGCGCCCACGCCAGTGGTTGCATATGTCGGGTTCGGCATCCTTGGCCTGGGGGTTTCGGTGATCGGTCCCATTGGGTTGGCATTGGTCGGCAAACTGGTTGCCCCACATCTGCGGACAGAGGCGATCAGCCGCACGGCTGTGATCGGGTTCTCCGGGTTTTTCTTTGCGCCGATGCTGATGGGATTGCTATCGGAGGCTTTTGGACTGCGCATCGCATTTCTGGCAGTTGCATTACTCTTGCTGAGTACGGTGCCCTTGGCTTTTGCAGCACAAAAGCAGTGACGCTGCATCAATAATGCGCCGAGTTGCGTTTGTCCTTACTGCCAGCGCCCTTCGAAATCCTCAGGGACCAGCAAAATATCACGGTCCAGTTTTTTCACGTCCCGCCGACCGCAAAGCGCCATGGTCAAATCCAGTTCCGTGTGAATCACTTCCAGTGCCTTCTTGACGCCTTTCTCACCCATGGCCCCCAAACCGTTGACGTAGGCCCGCCCGATGTAGGTTCCCTTTGCCCCCATCGCCAGCGCCTTGAGCACATCCTGACCCGACCGGATGCCGCTATCAAGGTGCACTTCCACCTTGTCACCAACGGCGTCCAGGATCGCGGGCAGTGCACGGATCGACGACAAGGCACCGTCAAGCTGACGACCGCCGTGGTTGGACACAATAATTGCATCCGCGCCCAACGCGGCCGCCTTCTTGGCGTCCTCAGCGTCCAGAATACCTTTGAGGATCACGGGCCCGCCCCACATCTTCATCAGTTGCGCGACGCGATCCCAATCAAGCGCATGATCGAATGCCTCTGCTGTCCATGATGCCAATGAAGATGGGTCTGACACGCCCTTGGCGTGCCCTACGATATTGCCAAAAAAGCGCCGGGGTGTACCCAGCATCTCAAGCCCCCAGGACCATTTGGTTGCAAGATCAGCCATGCTGGCCAGCGTGAACTTTGGCGGCGCGGACAAGCCGTTCTTTAGGTCCTTATGCCGCTGCCCCAAAATTTGCAGATCAAGCGTGATGACCATGGCCGAGCATTTGGCATCACGCGCCCTGTCAAACAGACGCTGCATGAAATCGTCATCTTTCAGAGTGTAGACCTGAAACCAGAACGGCTTGTTGGTTTTGGCGGCAACATCTTCAATTGAACAGATGGACATGGTCGACAGGGTGTAGGGCACGCCGAATTTTTCGGCGGCACGGGCCGCTTTGATTTCGCCATCGGCACATTGCATCCCGGTCAACCCGACGGGGGCCAGCGCGACCGGCATCGCCACATCTTGACCGATCATCTGGCTGGCGGTGGTGCGGTTGGTCATATCGACGGCAATACGCTGCCGCAGCCTGATCTTGTCGAAATCAGAGGTGTTTTCGCGAAATGTCTGTTCAGTCCAGCTTCCGCTTTCGGCGTAGTCATAAAACATCTTGGGCGTACGACGTTTATGAAGCCGCTTGAGGTCAGCGATCGTTGTAATGACAGGCATGACGAAATCCCTTGAATTGGTAATTATTTGTTACCGATTTAAAGGTTTTCCGCAAGTGTTTGCTTTGATGTGGATCAAAACGAAAACCGCCATTCAGCCGCGGTGTGTCCCATCCGCCAATGACTTTACGAACGCCAGAATATCGCTGACACTTTCACCGGCCCCGATCTTCTCCACAATCGCAGAACCGACAACGGCACCATCCGCGATCTTGGCGATGGCTTCGGCGGCGTCAGGTGTCTTGATCCCGAAACCGACGATGACGGGCAGGTCCGTCTGCGATTTGATCCGCGCAACCTCGGGGGCTACGTCGTCTGCCTGCGCCTCGGCGGTGCCTGTGATCCCGGTCACGGACACATAGTAAACAAAGCCAGAGGTATTCTGCAGCACCGTTGGCAGCCGCTTGTCATCTGTTGTGGGCGTGGCAAGTCGGATAAAGTTGATACCCGCCTTTTGCGCCGGGATGCACAGTTCGTCGTCTTCCTCGGGCGGCAGGTCGACAATGATCAAACCGTCGATGCCAGCGTCTTTTGCGTCGGCCAGAAATGCATCTACGCCGCGCGAATAGATCGGGTTGTAATAGCCCATCATCACGATTGGCGTGGTGTTATCATCCTTACGCAATTCGCGGGCATATTGCAGCGTTTTCTCCAATGTTTGCCCGGCTTCCAACGCGCGTTGGCCAGCCAGTT
The DNA here is from genome assembly GCA_965363665.1 of uncultured Yoonia sp. Classification (GTDB taxonomy): domain Bacteria; phylum Pseudomonadota; class Alphaproteobacteria; order Rhodobacterales; family Rhodobacteraceae; genus Yoonia. The sequence continues at coordinate 10,344 of CBDTVH010000022.1, forward strand.
GGATCGTCGCGCCATCGGCCATCGGATCGGTGAAGGGCATCCCCAATTCGATGATATCGACACCGGCTGCGGGCAGGCCTTTGACGACGTCCAGACCGGTTTCATAGTCGGGGTCGCCCGCCATGACGTAGGCTACGAAAGCCTTCTTACCCTGCGCGCGCAATTGCGCAAATTTCGCGTCGATTCTGCTCATCACTGTCCCCGGTCTGCAATCCTGGCTCGGTTTGCTTGATGGGCGGCGGAAAATCAATGGCAGAGTGCGCATCCCATGCCGCTTGCGCCTTTGGCCGTCCCCCCCTAGAAGCGCGGCTAAGGATCAAAGGAGAGCCGTGATGGGTTTCAAGATGGGTATCGTGGGTTTGCCGAATGTGGGCAAATCGACCTTGTTTAATGCGCTGACCAGGACGGCTGCGGCACAAGCGGCCAACTTTCCTTTTTGCACCATTGAACCCAATGTCGGCGATGTCGCCGTGCCTGATGCGCGGCTGGATAAGCTGGCGGCCATTGCGTCCTCAAAGCAGATCATTCCGACGCGCATGACCTTTGTTGATATTGCAGGCCTGGTGAAGGGTGCCAGCAAGGGCGAGGGGCTGGGCAATCAGTTTTTGGCCAACATTCGCGAATGTGATGCCATTGCCCATGTGCTGCGGTGCTTTGAAGACGACGATATCACGCACGTCGAAGGCCGCGTTGACCCGGTCGAGGATGCCGAAGTGATTGAAACCGAATTGATGCTGGCCGATCTGGAAAGCATCGAGAAGCGGATGCAGAACCTTGTGCGCAAAGTACGCGGTGGCGACAAAGAGGCCGTGCAGCAAGTGCGCCTGCTGGAGATGGCGCAGGCCGCATTGGAAGACGGCAAACCGGCCCGCACGGTCGACGTTGACCCAGAGGACGCGAAAGCCTGGAAGATGCTGCAATTGCTGACGACCAAGCCGGTTCTCTATGTGTGTAATGTCGAGGAAGACAGTGCCGGTTCGGGCAACAGCCAGTCGGCGCGCGTCGCCGAAATGGCAGCCGCGCAAGGCAATTCCCATGTCGTGATTTCAGCCCGGATCGAGGAAGAGATCAGCCAGCTTGACCCCGACGAGGCCGAGATGTTTCTTGAGGAAATGGGTCTGGAAGAAGCGGGCCTGGATCGGTTGATCCGTGCCGGTTACGAACTGCTGCATCTGCAAACCTACTTCACCGTCGGCCCGAAGGAGGCACGCGCCTGGACGATCAAGGAAGGCACCTCAGCACCGCAAGCCGCAGGTGTCATTCACGGTGATTTTGAACGTGGGTTCATCCGGGCCGAGACGATCGCTTACGATGATTTCGTCACCTTGGGCGGTGAGCAGCCCGCAAAGGAAGCGGGCAAGATGCGTGCAGAAGGCAAGGCCTACATCGTCAAGGACGGCGATGTGATGCACTTTTTGTTCAACACTTAAGTGCGCGCGAGCCGCAGCAACGCGGCCCCGATCAGGACTGTCATGGTGGAAAACACTTTCATCAGGTCCAATCGTTCTTTCAGAAAGAATACGCCAATCAGCAATGCAAACACGATGCTGGTTTCGCGCAAAGCCGTGACCAGCGCGATGGGTGCCTGGGTAAAGGCCCATGTGACGATGGCATAGGCGATGAAGGACGCGCCACCACCGATCCAGAATAACCGGTGCCCGTTTCGCCATAGTTTGCCGAACGTCTGTGGTGCCCGCGCTGCGACGATGGCCCCCAGCGCGATTGTGTTGCCAATCGCCAGCCAGCCAAAATATCCAAGTGATGTGCCACCCGCCCGCGCACCCATGCCGTCGACAATCGAATATCCGGCGATAAAGCAACCTGTGATCAACGCCAGCATGGCCGCTTTGCCATTGCGCAGCCCATCGGCGCGACGGACAAGGGCCAGGCTGACGATGCCGATCCCGATGATCAGAACGGCAAGAAGCTCGGCGCCTTTCAAAGTCACGCCCAGCACTGTGATAGACACGAAAGCCACGATCAGCGGGGCAGAGCCCCTTGCAATGGGATACACCTGGGTCAGATCACCGGCGCTGTAGGAATAGAGCAGGAAAAGCTGATATCCCAAATGCAGCAGGATACCGGCAGCCAGATAGGGCAGGGCCTCGGCCCCCATGGGCGGGGCTATCAGGACGGCCACGATGGCAAAGGGGGTGTGCCCGAACATCACGGCCGTCAGCGATACCAGTTTGTCCGCGCCGTTCTTGACCAAAGCGTTCCACCCGGCATGTAAGAGTGCGGCTCCGATCACGGCAAGAAAGACAGTTGTGGTCAAGCGGGTTCCCTTCGTCTCGTCATGGATGACGAGGCTACGCGCGCACTTAAGCCCAGTTTATTTCAAATCGCAACGCTGGCCTAATCGTCACGCAACTGCCGCTTGATCTTGGCCGCCCGTTCCGGTGGCAATGTCGGCGCGTTGTCCCGCATTTGCTGCACCTTGGCCTCAGCTCCGGCGATCAGCCCCTGGATATGCTGCGCTTCGGGCAGGTTCTTCCAATATTTCTTTGGCATCTCGGATGTCATCGCGCTGACTTTCAGCCGTGCTGGATTGAAAATATTGCAAAAATACGTGCCCCACAGCGCCTCTGCTGCGTCCTCTGGCAGGTCGGGCTTGGGCTGGCCGGGGTGGAAGGACAGATTGCCGTCCACGAATTGCGCCGTCACATCCGGTGTCGCGATCATCCAGTCCATATCGGCAAAGCGGCGGGCAAAGAACGGGGCTGTCGGCTCCACAGTGTGGTGCGTCGGTTCGAACCATGCGGCAAAACTGCGCCTGTCGCCCCCTTGGCGCAGGTCGCGGAAGCGCACGAAGGCTTTCATCTTGTGTTTGCACCGGTGCACGCCTTTTTCCATCTGGCGCAGTTTGGCCAGTTCCGGATCAGCGCGGTCCTGCATCAACCCCGGCTGGTGGCGCAACCGCCAGAG
>CBDTVH010000023.1:0-13105 GCA_965363665.1 uncultured Yoonia sp.
CGCTTTTGACCCGCGCGCTGTTTTCTTCGGTGCACGGGATCGTATTGTTGGGCCTAGACGAAGCTAGCGCGGGCGTGTCCACACAAAACATCGACCGGATGATCGCCCTTGTTCTGAGGCAATTTGCTGCCAATCCAAGCTAATTTGAACATTGTTCATTTTATTGTTGAATTGTGATTCAAGCTTCGCTATATCTACTTTATGAACAATGTTCATATCAAAAAGATGGAGATAGTGATGTTCAAAACGCTTGCCACGCTTATCAATGGCCAGAACGCACGCGCCGAAGACCGCGTTCGCGATGCTTTCGCAATCGAACTGATCGACCAGAAGATCCGCGAAAGCGAAAACAGTCTGCGTGCCGCCAAAGCGACCCTCGCCAGCCTGATCCAGCGTCAGCGGTCCGAGGAAAAACAACACGCCGCCCTCAAGAACCGCATCAATAACCTGACAAAGCGCGCCCAGGACGCGCTGAACAATGACCGCGAAGACATGGCCGCCGAGGCCGCGCGCGCGATTGCCAATATGGAAAACGAACTGACGGTCCGCACCGAAACGCTTGACCGGCTGGATCAAAAGGTAATCCGCCTGCGCACGTCCATCGAAAGCGGACACCGCCGCATCATCGACCTGCGGCAAGGCGCCATTCAGGCCCGGGCTGTGCGCCGCGAACAGAATATTCAGATGCGAATGGCCAAGACGGGCGTGCATAACGGCAGCGTCGAGGAGGCCGAAGAACTGATCTCGCGCGTGCTTGGTCGCGATGATCCGTTCGAGCGCACCGAGATCCTTGCCGATATCAACCGCGATCTGGAAGGCGACAGCCTTGCCGACCGGATGGCTGATGCCGGTTTTGGCGAAGCGACACGAGCCACTGCGGATGATGTCCTCGCCCGTTTGAAATCAAACAAGAAATAATTCCTCACATACCTGTTCTTTGAAAGGAAAATCCAATGTTGAACAACAAATCTGACAACGGCCTGATCATGTTCGTCAACCTGCTGGGTGTCGGCGTTGCATACGCCATGCTTGGCATCTCACTGTGGCTATCAACCGAAGTGCCGCTTTCGACCAAAGGATTCTGGGCCATATCGGTCATGATGCTGACGTTGGCTTTGGTGAATTTCGTCAAATACCGCTTTGATGAACGCATGTCAGAGGACCGCATCCAGCGGATCGAGGACGCCCGCAACGAAAAGCTGCTTGAAGATTACGTCGGCGACGCCCGCTGATTGCTGGCGTCCGGCCCTGCCCCTTCATCCCCGGGGGCGGGGCTTTTTCCTTTTCAAAACTCGCGTCCTTCGTCAAAGTTGGTTTCATGAAATTCTTGCGCCAGTTTGCAGCCCGGATCGTGGGGCAATCAATCCGCATCTTTGCCCGCGCCATCACTGCCGTGCGCGCCGATTGGAAAGGGATCGAACCGGTCCCGCGTCAACGCGTCTATTTTGCCAACCACACCAGCAATGCCGACATGCCGATGATCTGGTCGGTCCTGCCGCCCGCCATGCGACGCACCGTGCGTCCGGTGGCCGCCGCCGATTACTGGCTGAAAAATAAACTGCGCGCCTTTGTTGGCCCCGAGGTCTTCAACTGCGTGTTGGTGGACCGCCGCCCAGAGGTCAAAGACAAACCGATGGACAAGATTATCGCGGCGCTGGACGAAGGCTCATCATTGATCATCTTCCCAGAAGGCAACCGCAACATGACGGACGACCCGCTGCTGCCATTCAAAGCCGGACTTTACAATATGGGCGTCGCCCGCCCGGATGTTGATCTGGTGCCCACATGGGTCGCCAATCTGACCGAAATCATGCCCAAAGGCGAAATCATCCCTCTGCCCCTGATCTGCACCGTCACCTTTGGTGAACCGATCCATGTGCGGACAGGGGAAAGCAAGGACGATTTCCTCAAACGCGCCTCTGACGCCTTGCTGGCCCTGCGCCCCCAGGAGCGGACATGAGCAGCACAACCGCAGACATCCTGCTGCTGGCTTTCGGCAGCTTCGGCATTCTGATCGCACTCACCGTATTGGGTGAATTCCTGCGCGCGCGCCAACCTGTGCATGAGCCAAATCCGGTGCTGGACACCTACATGACCCGCGTACAAAGCTGGTGGGGTATGGTCGCATTCATCGGGGCCGCACTGTTGCTGGGCAAACCCGGGATCATGACGCTTTTCGCCTTCGCCTCATTTGCGGCGTTGCGCGAAATCCTGACAATGACGACCAAGGCGCAGGCGGATCATCTGGCATTGGCTTTGGCGTTTTTCGCGGTACTGCCGCTGCAATATATCTTCGTCGGCCTTGGCTGGACAGGCTTGTTCACCGTGTTCATTCCCGTCTATGCCTTCCTTTTCCTGCCGATGATTTCAGCACTGCGGGGGAACCCGCAACGGTTCCTTGTCCGCGTGGCCGAAACCCAATGGGCGTTGATGATTGCGGTGTTCTGCGTCAGCCATGTCCCGGCGTTGATGTCATTGGATATCGCAGGCTACGGCGATCGTTCGTTATTGCTGATTGCCTTTCTGGTGATGGTTGTCCAGCTGGGCGACCTGCTCGACTTTTTCTTCGGGCGGCGGATCGGCAAGCACAAGATCGCACCCGGACTTTCGCCCAAAACCTGGGAAGGCATGATCTGCGGCGTGATCAGCGCGATGATCTTTGGCGCGATGTTGGCCTGGATTACACCCTTTGGCGTGGTCGGTGCCGCGCTTATGGCGGGGGTGTCGTCACTGGTCGGTATGTTCGGCAATCTTGTCGTCGCAGCGATCAAACGCGACCGCGGCGTCAAGGACTGGTCACATCTGATCCCCGGCCAGGGCGGCTTTGTCGATCAACTGGATAGCGTGATCTTTGCCGCGCCGATCTTTTATCAACTCACCAAGGTTTTCTATACCTGAGCACGCCCGACGAACTGCGGCAGTTTGGACAGGTTCTTGGCGACCAGCGTGCCGACGCCACCAACCCCATGCCGCCTGATTGCGCGATAGTCTTCGCGGCTCTTGCGCACCATATGGGCAAATGACCGGTTGCTGACGCCACCCATCCGCATCTGCACCATAACCTCGGGGATGTATCCCAATCGCACCTGACCACTGGTCAGGAACCGCAGCATCGCATCGTAATCACCCGAAATCCGAAAGCTTGTATCATAGAGCCCTGCCCGCTGAAAAACCGCACGCCGCAAATAAAGGGTCGGATGCGGCGGCATCCACCCTCGCCTCAGGTGGGAGACGGAATAGGGCCCCGCCTTCCAATGACGGATGACCTGGCTGACGTTATCGCGGGCGACATATTCCAGATCACCATAGACGCCATCAATATCGGGGTCCTCCAGCGCGGTCGCCACACGTGCCAGCACATCTGGCCCCGCCAATTGATCATCGGCATGCAGCAGCCCGACAACATCGCCGGACGCGCGGGCAATCCCGTGGTTGATCGCATCATAGATGCCGCTATCGGGCACCGATTGCAGCATCATGTGGGGATGGCCCTGCCGCGCCAGTATCGCCAGCGATGCGTCCGTCGATCCGCCATCCTGCACAACATGTTCCACGTCGGGATGGTCTTGCGACTTGAGGCTTTCCAACATTGCAGGCAGCGTTGCCTGCCCATTGATGATCGCGGTTACAACTGAAATTTTCATGCGGCAATGTCCTTTTGTTTTGCTTCAGGCGATGTCACGTCGATGCCCAAAACATTCAGAATGGCGGCTTCCGGTGACGCTTCGGTGGTGGCGATGTAGCGGCGCACCTCTGCCAGCTTTGCGTCCACCAGATAGCGGTACCAAAACCCTTGCAGTACGTGGAAACGGCGCGCTCGCGGCGCGTCCAGAAAGCCCAGGCGAATGACGTAGCGGTAAAGGAAATACAGGCCCGCGCGCAGGCCCGCAGGCAGACGCGCATAAAGATGCAGCTTCACCCAGCGCTTGCGGGCCACAGCCCCTGTCCCCGGCAATGCGCCCGCTGTGCCAAGGAAATCATACTCCCTGTTCAACACATCAACGGCCTCGCGACTGGCATAGCCGTTGTGCTTGCTGACCCACCAATCAAGGGGGTTCAGGTTGTCGTCGATGATCTGCCCACGCAGGTGAACGGTTGGCCCGGCAACGATAATATGTTCATCCATCCAGCGCGCCTCGCACCGGGCCTTGCCGTTGCGAAACAGGCGCATGGATGGAACCGGAAACACGCCGCCATAGCGCACGAGTTGGCCCATGAACTTGATGCCGCGCCCCACGTAACAGCCATCCACGTCGGGCAATCCCGCTGCAATTTCGGCGGCCAGTGTCGGGGTGACAACCTCATCCGCGTCCAGCCGCAGCACCCATCCGGGAGCATTGGCGATCTGGTCCAGCGCCCAGTTGAATTGCGTCGCGTGATTGATCCAAGGATGAGACAGCACCTCTGCCCCATGCGCGCACGCGATCTGCATCGTGGCATCGGTTGAACCACTGTCCACGACAATGATCCGGCTGGCCAGATCCCGCACCGATGCAATTGCCCTTGCGATGTGGCGCGCCTCATTCTTGGTCAGGATGATCACAGTCAGCGGTGTCATACCGTCACCTGCTGAAATCCATGTCCGGCCAGATTGCGGTAAAGCCCCTCAAACGCATCGACCATCGCCGCCGTCGAAAAATCGCGCTGCACCCAGGCGCGCCCGCGTTCGCCCAATAGCGCCAGATCACGCTCAGCCAGTGCTGCAATCTCGGCTGCCAGATCGCTCCGGGCCAAATCAATGCACCGCCCGCAGCCCTGCCGCTCCAGGTCCTGCCAAGGGGTTGCCTGTGTTGTCAGCACCGGCACGCCATGCGCGAGGGCCTCGGCCACGACGATCCCGAAATTTTCCGAATGGGACGGCAAAACAAATTGATCAGCCTTTGCAAAGGCGGCTGCTTTGGCTTTGCCCTCAACGTGGCCATGCATACGGATACGGCCATTCGACAGATCGGCGCGCCTCTGCAACGCCCGCGCATACGCCGCATCGCCGGTCCCGTATATATCCAAGGCAAACCGCGACGGTAGGCGCGCCATCGCGTCAAAAAGTGTTTCCAACCCCTTTTTGGGGTGGAGGCGGCTGAGGAACATCAGACGACAGGTTGATCCATCCCTTTGGCGGGCTGGCAGGTTGCGCGGCACGTCAACGGCATTGGGAATGACTGCATGTGCGATGCCATGCAATCGTTGCATACTGTGATCGGCCTCTTGCGCCGCTGTCACATGCAGGACGGTCCCACGGGGGCGCAGCAGATTGGCCAGATGTTCAAAGGCACGTTTGATGGGCAGGTTCGGCGCATCCGCCCAGTCGGCGGTCGCTTGCAGTGCGCCGCGGGGCGACCAGACCACAGGTTTGCCCAGCGCACGCGCCAGAATAAAGGCAGGCAGCGTGGGCATATTATAAGTGCCTGTCACATGCACCAAATCTGCCCACTGAACGGCGCGGGGCAAACGCGCCAAAAGGTCAGGTGCAATGCAGTGACCCGCCCATCTGCGGGCATAATGCACCGGATATGGCAACGCGGCAGGCTCCACCCGGTCCGCAATCGCGGGTCCCGCCGCATCGGATGTCAGAACCCGCAATTCCACGTCAGGTAAAGCCGCGATGCCATCACAAATCGCCTTGGTCGACCAGATGGGACCGCCCCAGTAAGTCGCGGGATAGAACGTGGGAACGACGTGCAGGACCTTCATGCCGCTACCTCGGTCGCTGCGCGATATCCGATGATCCTGGCCGGATTGCCCGCAACGATGGCGCCAGCGGGGACATCACGGGTGACAATTGCCCCCGCACCAATCACCGCACCGGCACCGATCATACGGCAAGAGGGCAGGACAACGGCCCGCACCCCGATCCAGACATCACACGCGATGATCTTTGGCAAAGACACAGGGGCGGCACGCGGGTCCAGCCCGTGATCATGAGTGTAAATGACAGCCTGTTCGGACACCAAAACATCGTCGCCCAAGGTCAAGCCGCCGGTCATGTCGAGCAGCACATCGCGGTTGATTTGCACGCGATCCCCGATATTCAACGCAGCATCATCGCCTTCAGCCGCGGCACCGACACCGCGCCAGACCATACAATCCGCCCCCATCCTGACCCGATCCGGGCGATCAAAACGAATGCCTGCCTGAAACCGCGACCGGGGCCCAACCTGCGCAAGGCTGGCCCGATGCAAACGGGTTGCGCACCCATTCGCCAACCGCCGCCAGACAGCCGCCGCCATGCGTAATATCCAGAAACAAAGCCTAAACATGGCATCGTCCTCTCAGTGTGAAGGGGAGTGAAACGCGGTAACGCGGCACGAGCAGCGCCATCATTGCCACGATCAGCACCGTTTGGGCCGCAGCGCCGACAACAAAACCACTGAATGACGAATGTAGCGACGCTTGTACAAACGGGTAAAGCAGAAGGGGATAGAAAGCGAAGCTGGCAAAACGCAGCGTCGTACGCGCCGCCAGCAGCGCCACCTCACAGCGGCGATAGATCCAGCCCAGCACAAAGCCCACAAAGACACCGGCCCAACCAAAATTCATGAATGCCTCACCGGGACCGGTGACATTGAACGCCCCACCGGTTGCCACATCCATCACGTCACGTTTGAGAAACACACCCAGATCAATCGCAGGCTTATCAACCCAGATCGCCCGTGGCACCCAACCAAACGTCCACCACCCATAGCTTTCACCCATCAGGTAAGACGCGGATTCGACCTGATCGGTGACCATGATCGCCGCATTGATATCAAGGAAATAGGTCGATCCGACGATCTGATGCAAAAGGGCGGCATCGGTGCCGCGCAGCACGGTCATATAGGCACTCAGCAACAGGACGGTCAGCGCCCCGGCGATCATCAGGATGATGGCCCGCAGCCCGATCCGCTCACCCAGCAAAAGGTATGTCGCGCTGGCAAAAACCAACAACTCGACCAGTTCAAACCGGTCGCCGGATACCAAGGCGATCGCGACAAGCAGACCGGCCAGGACAGCGGCTTGCGCCAGGAACCACCACGACCGCCGCACAATCCCTTGTGCCAACAGCAGGACAAACGCGACTTTCGGCACGACAAACAGGGTCTTGATACCCGCAAGCGTGGCCCCCACCCCATTGCTGCCGACATTGATCTGCTTGTCCTGATTGAACGCCGCCAAAAGATCGGTGGAAAACATCGACAGCCCCCGCGCCTGCAACAACATCGCAAAGGTCAGCCCCGCGACCGCAAAGGCCACCACAAACAGCCACCCCTGGCGCAAGACGCCATCGGCCACGATCCGCGCTTCGCGGATGGCCGGGGCGGCATCAAACGGGCGCACCGCACAGCGATAGCCCAGACACATCAGCAAAATGAAAGCAGCCAGATAAATCGCACCCGTCTGCATCGCACCGGGTGTGTCGATATAGCGGCTATAGAAGGCGTATTCCGGTCTTACGCAATAAACGGCGACCTTCAGCAGAAAGCCAAGCGTGCAGAAATAACCCAGCAAATGCATTGGCGACACAAGGCGCACCATGCCATAGCGCCCGGCCAGCCAAAACGGGATCACACTGCAAACGAAGGCCAAAAGGACGGTCAGGAGGTTTTCCATTGCTCCCCCTTTGCGCCCAACAGAACACATGCTGACGTATCGACACCCAAACGGCGTTTCAGGGCCCAGCAAAGGCCGAGGCCCCCTATGGTCATCGCGCCGACATAGCCAAGCGCATTGGCCGTCGGGGTCATATCCGTGGCCCACCACTGAAACCACATGAGGTAAAGCACGACCATCGACAGGCGCGCAGCCATCGCAAGCATCGGCAATCCGCAAAGCGTCGCCACGGTAAAGCTTGAGGCGAAGGCGACCTGTCCCAAAGCGCCCAGAAGCAGGACTGCGAATATGACGGACAATCCATCCCCGGTATGTTGGGGCAAAATGACGGGCAACAGCGGCATCACCAGAACGCCTAACCCGAAAAGCATCAGCCCCGGCATCAGTGCGATCTGACTTCCATGCGCACTGGCGCGCGCCAGCGCGATACGGTCGCCCGCGCCATAAGCAGCGGATACATCAGGCGAACTGAGCCAGGTTGCGACACTGACCGGCAAAGCCACCAGATTGGCCACCCGGCGCAGAACGGCATAGAGGCCCAACTGCTCGGCAGAGATCACGGCACCACCGACAACCAGATCGACCTGCGCGACGACCATGCCCAACACCGAAGCCGCCCAAAGCGACATGCTCAAATACGGGCGTTTGGCAGCTGCGAACACTAGCTGGCGACGGTACCGGTAAACCCAGACCAAACCCGTCAAAGCCAGCACAAGCATGGGTGCCGCCGACCCCAGAAGGATCAGATCCGCCCCGCCGCCCTGCCCGGCAACACCGGCCCCGGCCAAAGCGATCTGTGGCCCGGCATCACGAAGGGCCATCGACGCCTGCACGCTGCCCAGCGCCCGCATCACGCTGGCCAGGCATCCCAGAACGTTGGCAAAGAACCCGGCAATCAGAATGGCGGCCCACGGGAAGTCGGGCCAAAACCGCATCGTGACGGCATAGATCAAAAGCGCCAGAAGACCGGGGTACACCAGTGTGATCTTCAGAACGTCGGCTGGGCGCATCCCTTGTCCGTCGGTCAACATGCGCAATAAGATCACCGGTCCACCCAGCGAAACAACGGTGCCTGCGACCAGTGCCGCCCCCCAAAGTGCGGCTAGTTGGCCAAAGGTTTCAAAACCCAACAGGGCTGCAAGGCCAAGCATCACTGCGAAATTGAGGCCAACAACCGCGCCACGCAGACCAAGTGCCTGCACGTTCCGTTGCTTTGTCAAACCTGCGAGCTTTGCTGCAAACATTACACGAAAACCATATCCGCGCGCCGTTAACTAAGACGACGCCAGCTTTAGTCCTCATTCATTGTGATTAATTAAAGGTTAACTCCTTTGTGGTGTCTTATGGAGGAACGACCAATCCAACCGGAGCACGGTTAGACATGACACAACACGACAGAAGGGGCGGCCCAAACCCGCAAGGGGGCGGGGTTGATGGGGTCGCGCCGATCCCGCCGCTTGATATCTTGGCAATGCTGCGGGTCGTCTGGCACGGCAAGTGGATGATCATCAGCGCGATAATGCTGATGACTGGCTTGGCCGGATATTACGCCTTCCGCATGGCGTCGCCTCAATACATGGCCACGGCCACACTGCAACTGGATGGCCCAAGCAGCCCGCTGAGTGATGTACAGCAACAGTCGTATGTCGACGATGCGGCACTGAACACGCAAGTATCGCTGGTCACTTCTGACCCCGTGTTAACCAATGTGATTGCCAAGCTGGACCTGCTCTCTGATCCAGAGTTCAACAGATACCTTGTGCCATCACGCCCGCTGGCTTTGCGCACGCTGCGCACCAGAGTGCGGCATTTCCTTGCGGGCACGTCCGAGCTGCCACCGGACCCCATGGCGATTCTTGAAAAAACCGTGCAGAACCTGCGCCGCACGCTTGCGGTGGCCCGACAACCCGATACCTATATCCTCAACATCACGGCCCGCAGCGGCGACCCTGACAAGGCGGCACTGTTGGCCAACACGACGGCTGCGCTTTTTCTGGCACATGTTGAGACACTGCAAATGCAGGCGCGGACAGAGGCAGAGGTTTGGTTGCAATCGCGTGTCGATGACCTGCGCAAGCAGCTTGAAACGCAGCAAATGCAGGTTGCAGCCCTGATCGCCACGGCACAAATACAGCAAGACCGCAGCCTAGATACCCTCAGCGCACAGGTCCTTGCCGCTGATCAAGGCCTGATCGAAGCGCGCAATACGCTGGCCTTGCTGGAAATTGCCCCTGACAGCGGTTCTACCCGCAAAAGGGCTGAAATTGCCCAGATGACCGACAGAATCGCCGCGCTTGCGGGGCTGAAGGACAGGTTAAGTGCGCAGTTATCCACGCAATCAGCCGGTTTGGCGCAACTTCACCAAATTCAGTTGCAGGTCGATGCAACCCGCCAGCTTTATCAGACATTTCTGGGGCGGCTGCATGACAACCGATTGCAGCAGGGGATGAACACGCCAAATGCACAGCGCATCGCACCCGCCGCCAATGGCGCATATATTGGGCCGCACAAGATCCAGATTTTGACGATCGCGGCGATGTTGGGGGGCACGCTTGGGGTGATGCTGGTGGCGGTCCTGCATCAGATGCGCAAGGGCGTTGTTGATGCGCGCAGCCTGCGCGACGCGACCGGGCTGCCCGTTCTGGTACAATTGTCGTCCCGCGCACTAAGGCGATTTCAAAAGGGACCACGGGCATTTCCACTGCCTGCGGGATCAGATTTATCGCTGGCGACAAGCAGTCTGCAAATGACGCTATCGCTGATCACGCGTGGGCAACCGGCGCAGGTCATATTGGCAACCGCAAGCATCCACGGCGAAGGCAAGACGCAAAATGCGATCCTGCTGGCGCATGGCTTGGCAAATGCACGCAAACGCGTTGTCTTGATCGCCACAGATGGCAATGCGCCATTGTTCAGGTCGGTGGTCGGTCGGGAGGTCTACGCCGATGCACAGGAAAGCTGGGGCAGCGGGCAGTGCGATGTGCACAGCCCATCACTTGGGACAGATATCCTGGCGATACCCACGACCGGCGATCCTGCTGAACCACCCTTTGCCGATCATTTTGCAGCGATGTTGAAAACGCTGCGCGCTTCCTACGATCATATCATCATTGATGGCCCCCCGGTCCTGCATGACCCCAAAGCACGTGTGATCGCGCACCATTGCGACGCGATCATCTACGCGGTGCAGTGGTCCAAAACACCGCTGGATGTGGTCCAAAGGGGGCTTTCCGAATTGGAAGATATCGGGTGTCCCGCGACAGGATTAACCCTTTCAAAGATCAACCTGCGCAAGATGCGTAAGCTATCCAACGATCCCTGCGTGCATGCAGTCCAAGCCGCACAAGCAATGTAAGGGGCCGCGATTTGCAGCCCCTCAACTCAGCCGGTCGCCGACAGAACATGACGGTTGAAAAAATGCAGTTGATCACCGTCTTGCAAGGTCAGCCCGGCTTGTGGGCTGGCGCGAATATACGCTTTGGCAGGCCAATCGGTCGCACCGCTGGCGACGCTACCATCGACATTTGGCAGGACAAAAGCTTCAAATTGATCCAGTCGATTGCCCGGAACAGGCAAGGCACCAGCTTCATGACCATAGACAAAACCGGTCACGGGCGTCGTGCCCGCCAGACCCAACCTGCGCGCCGTCAGGAAATCAACCTGAGTATCAAGCTGGCCAGCATAATCGGCAATCGTGACCAAGGTATCATCTTCCGATACCAGCGTATCAACGACAGTCGTCGCAGCTTCGCCGTCCCACCGCACAAAGGGCAACATCCCAGCGTAAAGCCATTCCACATCCATCGACGCCACGGTCACATCGACCTGCATCGCATGATGGATTGTACCGGGCGTGATGCTGCGACTGGTGCGACAGGTCGCCAGCGGGCCACTGGCGGCGGTTTGCCAGGTCGTCGTCTCATCCACCGCGATCCGGGACCCAACCGTCAATCCGTTTCCGGTACCGGAAGGGACCCACGCAGCGCCGTCCACGGTGATCACCCGCGATATCAAGGCGTCATGCCCATGGGTCTGGCCGCCCACCTCGACAACATCGCCACCCATATCAAGCCGGGCGGCGTATTCACGTTCAGAGGCATAATCAATCACGGAAAATTCGGGATAGGTGGGGCGATTGTCAGCGCGCCAATCCAAGGCGCCATCCGACGCAATCCCGCTCGCATGGATTGGCCCCGCTGATCCGCTGGTGCCGTTGGCACGCGCTGCGTAAAACATACCGCCAAACTGTACTTCGTCGCCCATCTGATAAGCCACGTTCGGGCGCCATAGTGGTGGCAGAATATGCGGATCGGCCAGTGAACCTGTGATCGAAACCGCTTCAACCATGATCGCACCACCGCCGGGGCTTGCGGCACCGCCAAAGCTTAGCCGCACCTCATGTTGGCCGGACAAACCGCTGGCGACCTTGATGGTCTGACGGCGCGTCAGATCGGTTGCGGCATAGCTGGGGAATGCCTTGAAGCCTAATCCCGCGGGATCAGTGATTTCATTGACCAATGCCTGCGCACCGTCGATTTCAACCCGCACATAACCACCGCTGGTCCGCCCGGTATAGTTGATCCACAGATCATAAGGCTCGTCGCGACCAACCTGCACCGTGGCACTGGCCCCGGTCGATCCGGTGCTGATCGCGCGATTTCCGGTATAGCTGGCCGCACGCCCGGACCCAGAGGTCTGTAATTGTGACCAACTTCCCGACAGCGTCATTGCGCCGACAGGATAGACGTTGCGCAGTTCCACCAGTTGCGTTTCGCGCCATGACAGACGCGTGCCGGGATCCTGCTGGTCAAGTCGCAGGCGGGCCGCGTGATGCGGACCCACCTCGGTCCATACCGTCAGACCACCATCAGGCCCTTCGGCAAGGGCCACTGACCGGCCCCCGCCATGCGCGAAAAACGCGGCCAAGGGGCGCGGCGCGGGCGCGCGGCCCGGCCCCACACCCAGGGAAAGTTCAAGTCCAATCATGCTTAATACCACGCAACCAATTGCGCGGTTGTCCCCGTGGCTAGGACACGGGTGGGACGGATGGAAAGCACAGCGCCAGCCGCCAGATCATAGCTGACGGCCTCTCCGTCGTTGTCCTGCAACACGGCCGTGCCTGCGATATTCACAAAGACAGCGCGTGGTCGCACAGGCAAATCAAGGTCATCAGACGGCGTGATGATGTAATGGGCAACGGCAGGCGATGTCAGGTTGACATAATCGGTATCAAAAGGATCAGGCATTCTCGGTCTCCGGTTTGGAATGATCCGCTCATCCCTAAGACCAAGACGTTATCAGCCGCTTGGACAACCGTGCGGCGGGTATTGCAACGCCCCCGGGCTAACGCCCCCTTCGCGCGACAATCACGCAAAGCGTGCGCCACGCGATCCATAGATCCAACCGGAAGCTTTTGTTCACGATATAATACAGATCCGCCGCCACCTTGCGCTGCACACCGTCGTGGCCATCGACATAGCCCACCTCGGTCTGTGCATAGCCGCTGATGCCGGGCATG
>CBDTVH010000024.1:0-12834 GCA_965363665.1 uncultured Yoonia sp.
AGTGCAAAGCGGTCGGTGACTGCCTGCTGCCTGCACACAAAAACCACTGCTGGAGATTGCATGGCGTCGACGGCTTCAAAGATCGGCGACATGCGCCGCACGTCGGGGTCGGCTGCAACGGAATAACGCGGGTTCGTGCGGCTGCCGTTCTGAACATACAGTTTTTGTGCCTCGGGTGAGGTGAAAACCTGCAAAGCGGCAACTGCATCCGCAATACGTTCTTTTGGCAGGTTCGCAGGGATGCCCATCATATACCCGCCCACAGGTGCCACCGGGGAGGCGTTTGGCCCGGCGGGATGCGGCAGGTAACCGGTCTGCAATTGCGCAGGCGATGTGTCGTCCAGTTCAAAGTAGGGGGCCAGCAAAGTGTACCCGTAAGCCATGGCAATGCGCCCGCTGGCGTAGGGCCGAACGCGCTCATACCACGACATCGAAAGGATTTCCGGAGGTGAGTATTTCATCAATTCCAAAAGGAATTCCGCCGCCAGCAGACCCGCATCGGTGTCAATCGTGACGCGGTATTCACCTTTGGCCAGATGGGCCGTTTCGAAACCGCCAGCGATCCTGGGAAGGTCAAGTATAGGTTGCCCAAAGTCGGCCAAAGTCATCAGAACCGTATGACCCAGGGCAGTGCCGCGCGCCGCGTTCCAGGCAATGCCATACTGCCCGCGCTGCGGGTCGTGAAGTGCCGCCGCGGCGGTCAGCAACTCATCCGTTGTCTTGGGCGGGACCAGCCCGTTTTCGGCAAAAAGATCCTTGCGGTAGAAAAGTAACTCGGGTGTCGTCTGGGCCGGAACACCATATAGCTTGCCCCCCCAATGCGCGGCCTGCCAGCCCGCGGTATGGAAATCAGCGGGGTCAAGCTGTGCAATATCCATCGCCTCTTCCAGCGGCATCAGAATACCGTTGTCCGCAAATTCACCAACCCAAGGAAGATCAACTGCGATGATGTCATAACGGCTCGACTTGCGTTCAGCGTTCCTTTTGGCTTCGTGCCGCAGGCGATCAATGGAAAATGCACGCTGATGGATTTGCGTGCCAAGCGTCTGTTCAAACTGGCGTTTCAGATTGTCCATTACCATGAAAGTCGGGTCGCCATGTACCAAGACCCGCAGACCGCCCGCAAGTTTGAGCGGACGGGGCAAGACTTGCAGAGGCGGAATGGACTTTACGTTCATGTAAGTGCCGCCAAAGTAATAGTCGGCTGCCGCATCCTGTGCATTTGTACTGCCGAAATGTGTGCTGGACAGACGTTGCAGCCGGTTGGAAAGCTGAACCCACTGCTCCAAAAGCGTTTCACTGGGGTGCATTGAAAAGCTTTTGCCGGTTCTGGTGCGTGGTCGCTTTTCGATCAGGCCCGCGTCAAACATTTCCTGAAGTCGGCGATTTGCGGTCGCATAGGGCGCGCGGCTCGCGCCGATCAATGACGTCGCAGTGACGATCTTGCCTTCGATGTGACCGCGCATCAATGATGCCATGATGCGCATATTCGGGTTGGGTGAAGACATCTCGCCAAAGTCTTCCAACTCGTCACCAAGCTCTTCCAGATAGGAAATTGTCCGAAGCATCGCGGTCTTTGCCTCGGGGGCAGCAAGCCTTCTCATGTTGTCTCTGGTCATTGCATTCATTGGCTTGGTGTGCCCCTTTCCGGGCGGTATCGTTGCGATCTGGTGTCGCGGGCCACGTGCCGGCTGCGGCGATTTATTCGTATTGGATGTATTGCTGGCTGACATTTCTGCGTCCGTTCACTATCGAGGCTGAGAAGATCAAAACGTATCACTAAAATGTCCAGAATGGATAATTAGTTTTCCATAATGGATATTAATGATGGGGCTTGGGGGGCATCTAAGCGCGCATGCTAAGTCGATCACCTGCCTGAACGGCAGAGCGATTCCCCGCCGGAGGAGTGGGGCGTTACAACAACATCAGACGATTTTCTGGGAGGAAACGTAAAATGACATTCCGATCAACACTGACCGCCACCGTTGCGACTGCGGCGATTACAACAGCCAGCGCCGCGTTTGCGGATGGCCATGGCCCCATGCGTATCGGCATCACACAGAACAATGTGGGTGTGGACAGCTACCAAACCACGTATGAGCAGGCGTTCATCGCTGCCGCCGAAGCAAACGAGAACGTTGAAGTTGTCGTGCTTGATGCGGGTGGTGACGTTGCCCGCCAGATCGCGCAGATGGAAGACCTGATTCAACAGGAAGTCGACGCGATCATCATCTGGCCAACCAATGGTGAGGCCGTGATCCCCGCCGTGCGTAAAGCCGCACAGGCCGACATTCCCGTCGTTGTCACCAACTCCAACATCGCTGAAGCCGGTTTTGATTTTGTCGCGTCTTTCTCTGGCCCCGATAACATCACCCAAGGGTCGCGCTCTGCCGAGATCATGTGTGATCGCTTCAAAGAGCTTGGCATCGAAGACGAAGCACAGGTCGTGCAGATTTCCGGTCAGCCCGGCTACACCACAGCGATCGAGCGCGCGAAGGGCTTTGAAGACCGCCTGCCAGAGGTCTGCCCGAACGTGACGCTGCTTGAAACGCAGCCCGGTGACTGGAACCGCGAGAAATCACAGCAGGTCATGGAAGCTTTCCTTGTCAAATATGACGACATTGACGGTGTCTATGCCGGTGATGACAACATGGGTGTGGGCGCATTGAACGCCGCCAACGCAGCAGGTCGGACCGAAGGGATCACCTTTGTCGGCGCCACGAACTTTGCGGTCGGCTATGAGGCGATGGAGCGCGGCGAATATTGGGGTTCGATCTATCAATCCCCGGTTGACGATGCCGAAGCTGCGCTGAAGACGGCGATTGACCTTCTCAATGGCGAAGAACTGCCGTTCCTGAACTACTTCGACACACCGAAGATCACCCAGGATAACATGAGCGAATTCACCAAGCCTGTCTTCTAAAGACCTCCCGACGGGGGCGGGGAGCTTTGGCTTCCCGCCTTCACTCCAGACAAAGATCGGAAAAAAGGGGGATAGGATGGGCCGTGTATCTGGTCGTTCCTGTATCGTAACCGGTGCCGCGCAAGGTATCGGCCGGGCGATAGGAGAAGCGCTTGTCCAAGAGGGCGCCGATGTGTGTTTCGCGGATATCAATGGCGATAAAGTCGCCGAGATTGCGGAACTCAATCAAAGCAAAGCAAGCGAAACCGGTGCCAGGGTGACCTGCGCGCAGGTCGATGTCACGGTGCGCAGCGCCGTCAAGGACATGATCGCCCACACGGTGTCCGTCTTTGGAAAACTTGACGTGAAGTTCAATAACGCCGGCGTCAACAAACCGATGAATTTCCTGGATGTTACGGAAAGCAACTGGAATTTCATCATGGGTGTCAATGGGCTGGGCTGTATGATCGGCATGCAGGAAGCCGCCCACCAAATGATAGCGCAAGGGACCGGCGGCAAGATTGTCAACACCGCGTCCATCGCCAGTCGTCAGGGGTTCGATAATGTCGCCCCTTATTGTGCCAGCAAATTCGCGGTCGTCGCCCTGACCCAGTCAGGCGCGCGTGACCTTGCCAAACATAATATCACCGTCAATGGTTTTGCGCCGGGTGTGGTGGCCACCGAGATGTGGGAACAGGTCGACAAGGACCTGATGGATATTGGTGCCGCGGACCGCCCCGGTCAGGCGATGGAAGAATTCTCGTCCGAGATCTTGCGCGGCCGCGTGGCCAAGCCCGCCGACATCACCGGCACGACGACATATCTGGCAGCGCCAGACAGCGACTATATGACCGGTCAGATCGTCATGATCGACGGGGGCATGGTATTGGTCTGATCCAGTCGTAGACGGGCAAGCCACATATGTGGCGTCAGGGAGGAAGAAATGGCGACAATGTCAAAGCAGGATATCGGCAAGATACTGGCACGGCAGGGCATCTTGATTGCCTTTGCCGTGTTTATCATCGGCTTTACGCTGGCCAACGAACGGTTCTTGAGCCCTGATAACGTCATGGGCGTCATTCGGTCCTCGGCCATTCTGGGCGTGATGGCACTGGGGGTCACGTTCGTGGTGATCAGTGGCAATCTTGACCTTTCGGTGGGTTCAATGATGTCGTTCTCGACCATCGTCGTGCTGGACCTTCATGACAAGATAGGGCCTGCGCTTGCGATCCCGGCCATGTTTGCCATGACCTTGTGTCTGGGCGCTTTCATTGGGTTCCTCGTCGGGTATCTGAAACTCAATTCCTTGATCGTCACCTTGGGTATGTTGTCGGCCATTCATGGCCTGACGCTAACGTATTCGGGCGGCAAGAACATGGATATCGCGGATAAGGACGGCACATGGTTTGACGTCTTCGGACAAGGCACCGCCTTGGGTATCCCGGTTCCGATCTTGATGTTCCTCGCACTTGCGGCACTGCTGGGCATCATCCTGGCCAAGACGCCGTTTGGTCGAAAGGTCTATGCTGTCGGCGGCAATGGAACAGCGGCCACGTTTTCCGGGATCAAGCGCGCACGGACGGTGTTCTTTTGCTACCTGATGTCTGCGGGATGCGTTGCGACCGCAGGCTTGATCCAAGCAAGCCGGTCATTGGGATCACAAAACACCGTTGGGCAGGGGTTGGAGCTTGAGGTGCTGGCCGCCGTCATTCTTGGTGGCGCCTCTTTGCTGGGGGGATCAGGCACGATTTTCAAAACCGTCATTGGTGTGCTGATCCTTGGGTTTATCCAAAAT
Organism: uncultured Yoonia sp.; assembly: GCA_965363665.1. Classification (GTDB taxonomy): domain Bacteria; phylum Pseudomonadota; class Alphaproteobacteria; order Rhodobacterales; family Rhodobacteraceae; genus Yoonia. The sequence continues at coordinate 4,698 of CBDTVH010000024.1, forward strand.
GGACTGCTTTTGGTTGGTCTGCAATTCTACGTCCAGTTTGTCGTGACCTGGATCATCATCATCCTTGCTGTCTGGCTCGATATCGCAGCCAAGCGCGGCAAGCTCTGGTCGAAAATCGCATAGGGGGCCGGGGACATGCAGGCAGGTAAAATGACACCTTTCATCAAAACCGGCGCGATCTGGGCCTTTGTGGTGCTGGAACTGATCTTCTTCAGTGTCGCCGGTGAATTCCTGTCCTTGTCGGACAAGGCGTTCATGGATCTGGACAACATGCTGTTGCTGCTCAAGCAATCCGCACCCATTGGCATCATCGCGATGGGCATGACCATCATCATGATCAACGGAAACATTGATCTGAGTGTGGGTGCCATCTTTGCCTTGGCCGCCGTGGTCCTGCTGGACAGCATGACCTGGACAGTCTTTGCGGGACTTGGCGATTGGGTGATCCCCGTATCCTGGGCGCTGGCCTTGCTGACCGGTGTGGTATTGGGGGCAGTCAACGGATTGATCGTTTGGAAAACCGGCGTCGATGCCTTCATCGTCACCTTGGGTTCCATGCTGGGCTTTCGTGGGTTGGTTTTCATGTACAACGGCGAAAACCCTACATCCGAGTTGAACTGGACGTTGGTCGACTTCGCCGAGGCCCAGTTTCTGGGCCTTCATACAGCCACATGGTTTCTGGCCGTTGTGACCCTCATCATCTGGTACGTCATGACGCGCACGGTGCATGGCCGCAACGCCTATGCCATCGGCAACAACCGCGAAGCGGCGGTGAACGCAGGTATTCGCGTTGGCCCGCACATGATGATCAACTTCATGATCATCGGCTTTTTGGCCGCCCTGTCGGCCGTGGTTTTCTATTCCGAGTCCGGTTCGGTCAACCCCAACGATGGCCAGCTTTACGAGCTGTGGGTCATCACGGCGGTCGTTCTTGGCGGCACCAAGCTGACCGGTGGCGCAGGTTCGATCATGGGAACGCTAGGCGGTGTTCTGGCGATCCAACTGCTGCGCAAAGGGTTGGGCCACATCGGTGCGGACACCGAGACGGTCAACCTTGTGATTGGCCTGATCCTGATCGCCGTGCTGTTCCTTGACCGGCAGTTGAACCTCAAGGGCAAAGAGGAGTTGAAGACATGACTGACCAAACCCCCGCATTGCGGCTTGAGGGAATTGTCAAAACCTTCCCCGGTGTCCGCGCGCTTGATAACGTCTCATTTGCCGTCATGCCGGGCGAGGTGCACGCCCTGATGGGGGAAAATGGTGCCGGAAAATCGACCCTGATGAAGGTGTTGGGGGGCATACACCAGCCCAACGAAGGGCAGATTATCGTCAGTGAAGTCCCAACCGTGATGACGTCACCCTTGCAGGCGAAATCAAAGGGCATCGTTTTTATCCATCAGGAACTGAGCCTTGCCGAGGAATTGACCGTTGCCGAGAACATTTATCTGGGTGAGTTGCCGCACAAATCCTTTGGCCGCGTTGATTGGGCGAAGCTTTATGAACAGACCGATGCGATCCTCGCCAAGCTGAAAGTCGGATTCAACGCCAAGACACGGGTGGGTGACCTGTCCATCGCCAATCAGCAGATGGTCGAAATCGCCCGCGCCCTGACCGTCGATGCCAAGGCGGTTATATTTGACGAACCGACCGCGTCGCTGACGGATGCGGAAAAAGTCGTGTTGTTCGACGTGATCGCTGATCTGAAATCACAAGGTGTGGGGATCATCTATATCTCGCACCGCATGGAAGAGATCTTCAAGATCACCGACCGCATTTCGGTGCTGCGTGACGGGCAATATCAAGGCACCGTGACAACCGCCGAGACGGATGAAGAAGGCGTCACGCAGATGATGATCGGCCGCAAACTGGACCTGAGCCGCGCTGCCGTAACGCATGAGCTTGGTGATGTGGCACTTGAGGTGCGCGAATTGTCCTGCGGGCATCTGTTTCAGGACGTCAGCTTTCAGGTGCGGCGTGGCGAGGTGCTGGGCTTTTACGGATTGGTTGGTGCCGGGCGGACGGAAATCGCCGAAACCCTGTTCGGCCTTCGCACCCCCAGTCACGGCACGATCCATCTGGATGGAAACGAGATCAAGATCAATTCGCCCGCGGATGCGATCAATTTGGGGATTTCATTGGTACCCGAAGACCGCAAAGGGCAGGGGCTGGTGCTTGGCATGAACTGCCGGGACAACATGACGTTGCCACAGGTCAGTGACCTGACCGCTGGCCCTTTCGTCGCTGAAGGTGCAGAGATCGCGATTTTTGACCAATACCGGGACAAGCTGGATATCCGCACCCCGGGCTGGAAACAAACCGTGGGGAATTTATCGGGCGGCAACCAGCAAAAGATCGTCATCGGCAAATGGCTGTCCATGCATCCCAATGTGCTGATCGTCGATGAACCGACACGCGGCATTGATGTCGGCTCCAAGTCGGAAATCCATAACCTGATTCGCGAATTGGCGTCGCAAGGCTATGCGGTCATCGTGATCAGCTCTGAAATGCCAGAGGTGCTGCACGTCAGTGACCGGATCGTCGCCATGTACAGCGGCAAGGTCATGCGCACCTTCAGCAGCGAAGAAGTGACCGAGGATAATCTGATACAGGCGATTTCAGGCATAACACCGAACAACAAGGTCGCCTGACATGCGCGTGGGTTTTGCCGGATTGGGGCGGATGGGGCAGCACATGGCCCGAAATCTGGTGCGTGCTGGCTTTGACGTCACGGTGTGGAACCGCAGCGCGGAAAAGGCGAGAGGCTTTGCCGATGAAACCGGTTGTAGGTCGGCACAAACACCCGCCGACCTGATGCCTGCAAGCGACGTGGTCGTCACGATGCTGGCCGATGATGCCGCCTCGGAAATGGTCCACTTGGGGCCTAACGGCTTTTTTGCGGGCAAAGGCGCGCACACGATCATTCAGATGGGCACCATGAGCCCCGATCATATCCTGATGCTGAGGCGAGAAAGCCCTGAAGAGATTACAATCGTCGATGCTCCTGTGTCCGGTGCAACCAAAGCCGCGCAGGACGCTGCATTGATGATCATGGTTGGCTGCCGCCAGAAAGACGCCACATCCATCGCGCCGGTCCTCGACGCCATGGGCCGCGAGGTGATCTATCTGGACCAACCCGCCGCAGGTGCGGTGATGAAGTTGGCGGTCAACGCGCTGATCCACGGTATCAATCAAACACTGGCCGAAGCCATGACGCTGGCGCAGGCCGCAGGCATCGCTCCTCAACGCGCCTTTGACGTCATCGAAGCCTCTGCCGCCTGTGCGCCGATGCTGAAATATCGACGGCCGCTTTATCTGGATGAGGCAAACAACGACGTAACTTTCACCGTCGCCCTTGCGCGCAAGGATATGGAAGTCACAGCCTCGCTTGCCCGCCATTACGGCACTGCCATGCCGCAAGGCGCGGCGACCTTGCAGATGCTTCGTGATGCCGAAGCCGCTGGCTATGGCGCGCGCGATATGGCGGCGATGCTTGACTTCATGAAGAAGGAAAACCCATGAAAGCAGTGCTTTTTGTCGGCGGTTGGGAAGGGCACGACCCAAAGGCGTTCAGTGACTGGTACCGGGCGCTGTTGATGGACAATGGATTTGAGGTTGATGTCTACGATACCCTCGAACCGCTAGAGCGGCCCGATGACTTGGCCGATGTCGACCTGATTACGCCCATCTGGTCGTCGGCGCGGTCTGGCCACTGCGAAGAGTTCGGCAACATGACGAAGCCGCAAGAGGATGGCCTGCTTAAGCTGATCGGCAATGGCTGCGGTCTGGCTGGGTGGCATGGGCATATGGGCGATGCATTCCGTGACCGCCCCACCTATCACTTTCTGATCGGCGGACAGTTTGTGGCACATCCCCCCGGTTGGCCTGATAACCTGCAACCGCGTGAGGATTACATCGACTATGACGTGACGATCTGCAAACCCGATGATCCGATCGTCAAAGGCATCCGCAGTTTCCGTCTGACGTCGGAGCAGTACTATATGCTGGTTGATCCCTCGAACGAGGTGTTGGCCACGACGACGTTTTCCGGCGACCACCTTTGGTGGATCGAAGGCACAGTTATCCCAGTTGTCTGGAAGCGGCGATGGGACAAAGGCCGGGTGTTCTATTGTTCAATCGGTCATGAGCTGGACGACCTGAAAATCCCGCAAGTCACCGAGATGATCAAACGAGGCGCAATCTGGGCCGCCAACGGCGATACCGCGTCGGACGTTGCAACCTGACCAACCCGGTTCATGGCTTCTTGTCTTCGTCGCTGCCTACCGCGTAATCCGCCTGCGTTCTGACCTTGCGTGTCGTCTCATCGTGCGGATCAAAACCCTGGTTGACGATTTCCTCGACCCGGCAGTCTTCGCACATTGCCAGCACTTTCAAACGGTCGGCCCCGTCCTGACCCGTGAACATCCAGTGGTCGGCCAGACGTGACTGGATGCGTTCGATCCCGGACCGCGTTGCAAAGGCCTTGCCACAGGACGTGCAGCAAAATGGGGGTTCTTCGTGCAATATCCGGCGCGGTGTGTCCCATGCATCAAAATCAAGCTGCGGTGTGAGCGTGATCGCCGTTTCAGGGCAGGTCGCGGCACAAAGCCCGCATTGGACGCATGCGCTTTCCGTAAAACGCAGCATCGGAGTTTCAGGATTATCCAGCAGGGCCCCTGTGGGGCAGACGCCCGTGCAGGCCTGACATAGGGTACAGGCCTCGGCGTCGATCGTCACGCTACCGAATGGCGCACCCTGCGGTAACGGCAGGACCTGCGCGGGCACTGCCGCGGCGCGGTTCATTTCGGCGAATGCCATCACCAACAGCCCGCGTTTGTCGGCGGGTGGCAGAAAGCTGGATGGCCTTTGTGTGATTGCGTTGCGCGGTAGTTCGGCCAACGCGGCCTCCAGCGCGTCAGGATCGTCGGTTTCGATCAGCTGCACCGGCCCATGGCTCATCGCTGCGCCGACCCCGGCAACAAGGTCAATCGCCGCGCGAAGCCCCTCTGGATCGTGCAGCGGTTTCGCCCGTCCCAAAAGCGCAATCGCCCCGGCACCATAGGCAAACGCGGCAGCCAGTACTTCGGGGCCTGCCTGCGTAATTTCGTTCAAACCCAGCGGGATCACATGGGCAGGCAGGCCGCGACCATAGCGGCCTGATGCGTTGATTAGCGGTTCGCCATGGTCGGCGTCATGCAGCAGGATCACCGGGGCCACAGGGCCACCCGCATCGTGCCATGCCTTAAGTGCCGCGCGCAGACGCGCTGCAACCGTCGCCACATCGGGCAGCGCATAGCTGGCGGCACCCGTCGGACAGGCAGCGGCGCATTGCCCACAACCGGCACATATCGCGGGATCAATCTTGACGCTGTCGCCGTCAGGCGTGATCGCCCCGGTCGGACAAAGCGGCAAGCAACGCGTGCATCCGGTGATGCCGTTGCGCGAATGGGCGCAAAGATCGGCCAGAAAATCAATATAAACAGGCTTGTCAAACGCCCCGACCATCTGCCCGGCCTTGCCGATGACGTCTGCGACGGATTTGGGGTCTTTGGGGTCTGCCCGAAAATAGCCCGGGCGCAATTCGGGTGCCGCGAAAAGCGGCTGTTTTCCCGTCAGATCAACAATCAGGTCCGCGCGCGAAATGGCACCGTCGCGCGCGGCTTCAAACCTGAGCATCTCGCGCGACGATGGTGAGGGGGCTGCAAAACTATCGACGGTCAATGTGAATGCACCCAGGTGACCCACGGCCGTCCGGATGCTGCCCTGCAGGACGGGAAAGCGGGTTTGCGCGGGTGGTGTCACCTCAGCGCCCGGCTGGATCAGCACCGTGATGTCCAAATGCGCGGAAAGTGTGGTGGCGGCGTCAATCGCAACCTCATCCCGGCCCAGGATCAGGGCGACACCATTGCTTTCCAGCGTGGTGATCCCGAATGGGGCAGGGGTGACAGAGGCCGCGGCAATCATCGCGGCCATTTTCGGACCGCTGGTTTTGGCGTCGGCAGTCCAGCCTGCCGTTTCGCGTATGTTGGCAAAGGACAATGGCACGTCAGGTGCTTCATCAGCGGCGATTTCTGAAAACAGCGGGGCTTCCTGGGTGCATGCCACCGTCACGGGCAGCCCTTTGGCAAGGGCCGCGCGGAAATGATCAAGGTTGGCGCGGCAAAGCTGATTGACCGAATTGCCTGCCGCGCAGCCTGCTTTTGCAAGCGCCCCTTCGTCGGGTGACATGGTGTTTTCACATGTGCAGGTCAGAATTGTGCGGTCTGATTTGGCCGTGACCATTGGTGTCTTGATCCCATCGAGTTGTCTTTGCATGGCGTCAACCGCCCTTGTAGTAAGCGGCCAGTGGGTTACAATCCGATGAAACCTGCCATCTTGCAAGGATAAGCCGCAATGCTTGATGACCATCCCGCGCCTCGGGCCCTTTTGCTGCCCCCACCCTATGCGGCACATTGGCTGGCGCAGGGCTGTGCGTTTGGCCATGCATGCCGTTTGGCCGCTGAACACGGGGCGGGCACGCTGGTCTGGCACGCCAGTACGCAACCGGATGCGCCGGGGCGTTTTGACTTTGCGGTTGTGCTGGAACCCGAAACGTCATTGGCCCAAGCGCGCAAGGCATTTATCCTTGGTATGCTGGCCTTGGGTGATGCGGTTGCCGCCCATTGCCCACCAGAACGCGCGGTCGGATTTCGCTGGCCCGGTGAATTGTGTCTGGACGCCGGTCGCCTGGGTGGGATGCGCTTGCGCGCGGCACCCGATGTGGCCGAAGACGCCGTGCCGGATTGGATGGTGCTGGGGGTCGAATTGATCGCTGATCGCGACCATTTGTCTGCGCCGGGCAGCAAGCCGGATTCAGTGTCGCTGCGCGAAGAGGACTTTGCCGACCCACCGGCGATACTGGAAAGTTTTGCGTCATATCTGATGCTTTACTTCGACCGTCTGACCCATGATGGTTTTGATGCCATTGCGGCCAGTTATGCCCAACGCCTGACCACTGACGCCACATTGACCGCCGACGGCGACCTGCAAACGGCGGATGGTCTGCTGGGGCTGAAAGACGCGTTGCAAACATCGCTTTGGCGCGATGCAACAGGGCCAAAGCTGTGATCCGGTTGCCACGCACGATCCGGCTTGATCGCTCGGATGCCGTGATTTTTGCACCAGCCGCCGAGCCGGGGGAATGGGCGATACCCGGCACCTTCATGTTTGCAGGACGTGATCCCGACAGCCTGAGCCGCAAGGAACAAATTGCCTTTCGCTCGGGTTTTTTGGGAATTGCCAGCTTTGGTTGGTCAACGCTGGTGACAGTGACATTCGCGCGCCCGCAGGATCGCGACGAAGTCGTTCAAACGCTGGCCCGTCAATTGATGGAACAGTTGGGCGCGCCGGATTTGGCCACCGCCATTCCTGCCGCCGAAGAGGAAGTGTCGATGGCGCAGGATCTGTGCCGCGGTCACAGCGAAGGTACGCTGATCGCGCTGCACCGCACGACCTGTGATACGGGTATCCGGGAACAGTTCCGCACCTTGAAGCCACGCGATGAAACCGCATTTTCCGCAAGCTATCTAGGCGGTCATGACAAGGCCTTTCATATAGTGGAAACTGACGAAGATGACGCGTTTGATCTTGCGGATTTTGCCCAAGGAAAGGGACGTTCATGAGGGAATTCTGGGTTGCCTCGGGTCATCATCTGACACGGCTTGATGCTGCGGGCCGTATGCAGGTCACGGATGAGCTGATCCTTGCATGGCTCGCGCGCCCCGAGATATTGCCCCCGCCCGAAGCGTGTGCCGCAGAGCGTGCATTGCATGCGCGCCTGATGGCAAAACCTCGCGCTGCGGTATCCTTGATGGAGCGCGCGAATATGGAAGACCCTGACGCCCGAGAGAATTGGGAATTCCTGCTGACATTGCGCGACACGCTGATCGCGGCGGGATCAATCGAAGACGGCTATCTGGACCTTGTGCGCAATCGCGTGCGCCTCCCGCATTTATTCTACGATCAACTGGTGCAGCTTATATTGCGCAACGCGCTTGAGGGATGTGAAGACGTGCATACCCTGCGTGCGGCCGAGATGTTCTTTCGACCGCAACGTGCCTATCTGCATGATGGTGGGCTGATGCTGGCTGATGATGAATTG
>CBDTVH010000025.1:0-12540 GCA_965363665.1 uncultured Yoonia sp.
CAAAGCCAGAGTCAAAGGCAGTTGTGGAGACACCATGGAAATTCAGATCAGGTTGCGAGGCGAGGAAGTTGTGCATGTAATACTGTTCGCGCCGGCTGTCCCATTGCCAGGCTGACCCACCAAAGATCGACAGCCAGTTGTTGGGCGGGGTGCCGTCCGGCTTGGCATCGGCCCATACATACCAATTGGCCTTGTCATTGGTGCGGTTCGCGCGGCTTTCGGCGAACCAACTGTGCTGGTCGCTTGTGTGGCTTAGCACAAGATCAATCATGCCCCGCAAGCCCAGCCGATGCGCGGTATCCACGACCGCATCGAAATCAGCAATCGAGCCAAACATCGGATCGACATCGCAGTAATCGCTGACGTCATAGCCGAAATCCTTCATCGGTGACATGAAGAACGGCGAAATCCAGATCGCATCCACACCAAGCGAAGCGATATAAGGCAGGCGCTGGACGATGCCCAAAAGGTCGCCAATGCCATCCCCGTTGCTGTCTTGAAAGCTGCGCGGATAGATCTGATAGATCACCGCACCGCGCCACCAGTTTTTATCAACAGCCATCTCAGAATTTGTGGCCAGTGCCGTCGTCATCTTGGTTTATCCTAGTCAGTGCGGCCCCGAGGGTGTCCCTCGCGGCCGCCATTTCATTATTTTACAGAACCAGCCAGCAGACCGCGCACAAGGTACTTCTGCATTGCAAAGAACACAGCCAGCGGCACCGCAATGGATACAAATGCGGATGTGGCAAGGATTTCCCAATCGCCACCGCGGGTGCCCAAGAGCTCGACAATCTGCTTGGTCATCACCGTTGTCTCACCAGACGCATCAATCAGGAACACGAGCGCCACAAGCAAATCGTTCCATGTCCACAAGAACTGGAAGATCGCGAAAGAGGCAAGTGCCGGAAAGCTGAGCGGCAGAATGATCTTGGTGAAGATCTGGAAATCTGTCGCACCGTCCACCTTGGCGTTTTCGATAATATCACGTGGCAGGCCGACCATATAGTTGCGCAGCAAATAGATCGCCAAGGGCAAACCAAAGCCGGTATGCGCAAGCCACACCCCCAAGTAACCCTTTCCGATCCCAATCGCATTATGCAGCGACAACAGCGGGATCAGTGCCAGTTGCAAGGGCACGACCAGCAACCCCACGATCACAGCGATCAGGATCGCCCGTCCGGGAAAGTCCATCCAGGCCAGCGCATAGGCGGCAAAGGCGGCAATCAGGATCGGAATGATCGTCGCCGGGATCACCACGGTCAGCGTGTTGAAGAACGCTTTGGCCATACCTTGGGAATTGGCCTCGTCGAACAAGACGAAATTGTAGTTCTGCAAGGTAAAGTCGGGCGGTGAGGTGACACCGACAAACATACGCTGCGCGCGCCCGCTGATTTGATCATCATCGCCTTCCCAGACGTAGGATCCATCAGCATTCAGCGTCAGCGTCTCACCATCGCCCAGATCAGCCGCCTCACCCGGCGCGAACGCGTCAGGGGCACGGCTTGATACGCCCCAGCTGTTCATTTCGCCACTAAAGCCGTCTTCCTCAAAGATATTGCCTTCGACCAAAAAGCGACCGTTGCCAAGATCGACGCGGTTATCGTCAGGGTCGGCGACACGGACTTGCAGTGTCTGTTCTGCCGGGAACAACGACGACCACCAACCAGAGGCCGTGATCTGATCACCTGTCCGGAAGGACGAAATAAACAAACCCAGCGTAGGGAACAGCCACAGTGCAACCAACAACACGACCGAGATATTCAGCGCCCAGACGACTGCGGGCTTTCTTCCTGCCATGGCATCCATCACTGCATCTCCTTGCGGGCGTTATAGACGTTCCAGACAAGGATCGGCGTCACCATCAGCATGATGATCATCGCCGCAGCGGACCCCATGCCCCAGTCATTGGCGCGGAACAGTTTGTCGTACATGTAGTTGGCCAGGACCTGCGTCTCCCACTGTCCGTTGGTCATTGCGAACACGATGTCAAAGACCTTGAGGGTGGCAATCGTGATCGTCGTCCAGACCACCACGATGGTGGACATGATCTGGGGGATCTTGATCTTGAAGAAAATCTGGAACGGGTTGGCACCATCAATGATCGCAGCCTCGACCGTTTCCTCAGGGATACCACGCAAGGCGGCAGACAGGATCACCATCGCGAAACCGGTTTGAATCCAGATCAGCACGGCCATCAGAAAGAAGTTATTCCAGAACGGGACCTGCAACCACTGGACTGGCGCATCGCCACCAAAGGTCAGGTACAAGTGGTTGAGAATACCAATCTGCGCCACATCCTCGGGACGGGCCTCATAGATCAGTTTGAAGATAACGGCAGCACCGACAAATGAAATCGCCATCGGCATGAAAACGATGGATTTGGCGATGTTCCCCCAGCTTAGACGGTCCGTCAGTTGTGCGGCCAAAAGGCCAAAACCGGTGGCGGCGGCAGGCACGACGACCAGCCAAAGTACGTTGTTGCGCAAAGCCTCCATGAACTTGGGCTCTGCAAACATCTGCGTGTAATTATCAAGCCCGACAAAGGCATACTGATTGCCCGGCAAACGTTCCAGGAAGCTCAGGCGCAATGTCGCGAAGACGGGATAGGCAAGATAGAGACCCAAAGCAAAAAGCGCCGGGAAAAGAAACAACCATGGCCGGATTTGGTTGGCGCGGTTGATATTGCGGCCTGCGTTCGGTCCGGTGGGTTTGAACAAGACCTTATCAAGGAACAAGTTCGCGCCGTAGAAGTAGCCGACGCAGCCGCCCACCCCGATAATGATCGTAATCAATCCTTGAATTGCCGGATTCATAGCGCCCTCCCCTTCGCGATGTATCTTTCGCGGCTGCACGTTGCGCCGCTGGTCGGTTCGGGCAGTATACTGCCCGAACCTGTTTTATACATGGTTTGAAAAACCGCTGATTACTTCAACGCGTCCCAGCTGTCCTGGATCGCACCGGTGACGTCTTCAGCGGATGCACCACCGACATAGTCCACCATGCCTGTCCAGAACGAACCGGCACCAACAGCGCCCGGCATCAGGTCTGATGCGTCAAAGCGGAATGTTGTCGCGTTCAACAGGATTTCGCCCTGACCGCGCAGGATGTCGTCACCGTAGGCATCAAGGTTTACACCTGAGTGTGGTGTCAGGAAGCCGGTTTGCGCCATCATCACTTCGTGCGCAATCGGCTGCTGCAGGAACTCCATGAAGGCCATTGTTGCGTCAGACGCATCTGTCACAGCCATCAACGTACCACCGCCAAGAACCGGGTTGCCAAGGTCTTTTTCAGCAAAGGATGGGAAGTAGAAGAAGTCTGCATCTTCGCCCGGCACAACATCATCCGGGAAGAACGCTGTCGCGAAGGATGCCTGACGGTGCATGTAGCACTGTGGTGGCGATGAGAAGAGACCGGCGGGGCTATCACGGAAGTCGGTGGACCCCACGGCAGCGGAACCACCTGCAACCATGTCGTCATTCTTGGCGAACATGCCGAAGGTTTCGACCGCTTCGATCACTTTGGGATCATCGAAGGGGATCTCATTGGTGACCCATTGGTCATAGACTTCCGGTGGTTGCGTGCGCAGCATGATGTCTTCGACCCAGTCTGTCGCAGGCCAACCTGTCGCAGCACCTGATCCCAGACCGATACACCATGGTGTCTCACCATCTGCGATGATCTGCTCGGACAATGCGATCAGCTCTTCCATGGTCTCTGGCACTTCGTAACCAGCGTCCTCGAAGTTTTCTGGCGAATACCAGACCAGCGATTTGACGTTCACGTTATAGAAAAAACCATAGAACTGATCTTCGCCGCTGGCGTCCGCATATGTGCCCAGATCAACCCACGACTGACCCGCCGCATAGTTGTCGGCAACCCAAGCGCCCATTTCATCACCAAGCGGTGTCAAAAGACCCTGTGACGCCATTGTTGCGGCCAGACCTGGCTGCGGGAACACAGCGATATTCGGCGCAGAACCAGCTTCGGAGTCGATCACGATCTGCTGCTCAAAACCGTCAGAGCCGGTGTAAGTGACGTTGGCACCTGTCGCGTCGGTGAAGTAGGCGATCATCGAACGGAAGATGTCATCCTCCGGGGCCAGCCAGGGGCCAAAGATCGTCACATCCTGTCCGGACAGGTCCGGCGCGTTTGCAGCCCACTCATTGTAGCTGTCCCAGCTAAAGTCGCCCTCGCCCGGCGTGAACGGAAGATGGCCGCCCGCTGTTGCGGCACTCGCAGTCAGGGCGACCGCTGCCACGCTGGCATACAGTTTCGTTTTCATTGAATTTCCTCCCAATCGCGCCTTGAACGACGCGTAGCCTAGTTCGCACTTTCGTGCTGTCATTCCCGAATGCGCCAAGGAATCATTGCTCCAAAGCGCTTTGGATTTACGTACAGTCAGCGAAGTTTCGCGTTCTGTCAATACGGCAGTGTTAGCGCTAAAAATTCCTTGGAATTCCTTAAAAACATGCTAGTGAAATTGGGCCGCAGGTCGAAAAACCCGTTGTGGCGATGCGAAAAATTCTGACTGATAGCGCTTTGGAAACCTGCCTGATCCCATGAATTTAAAAGAACTTTCGCAAAATCTCGGACTTAGCCAAACCACCGTAAGTCGCGCGCTCAACGGCTATCCGGAGGTGAGTCCCGCAACCCGGCGTCGTGTCGAAGAAGCAGCCAAAACCTTCAATTACACCCCCTCGACGCGCGCCAAGGGTCTTGCGACAGGTCAGGCCCTGGCGATCGGGCATGTCATACCGCTATCCAGCAAGCATGAGATGGTGAACCCGATTTTCGGTGACTTCATCGCTGGCGCAGGCGAAACGTATTCGCGCCACGGATACGAAATGATCCTCTCGATCGTGGCCGACGCGGACGAGCGCCGGATCTACGAAGGGCTGAAATCGCGGCGTGCCGTCGATGGGGTCATTGTCCACGGCCCCCGCATGAACGACCCCCGCATCAGCCTGTTGCAGGAATTGGGCCTGCCTTTTGCCGTCCACGGTCGCGCCTCGGGCCATGAAATGCCCTATGCTTGGCTTGATGTGAACAATCGCAGTGCCTTTCAGCGCGCAACGGATTTCCTGTTTGATCTGGGGCATCGGCGCATCGCACTGATCAACGGGCTTGAGGTCATGGACTTCGCCCATCGTCGGCGCGAAGGATATGCCGCGTCGCTGCGCCAGCACGATATCCCGCTGGATACCGGTTTGATGCATTCAGGCGAAATGACCGAGGTTTTTGGCTATCAATGCACCCGCGACATGCTGGCAGGGCACGATGCACCCACGGCGATCATCTGTTCCTCCCTGATCTCGGCCTTGGGTGTGCGACGCGTCATCGAAGAAAAGGGTCTTGTCATGGGCCAAGACGTGTCAGTTGTCACCCACGACGACGCCCTGTCGTACTTGCAAAACGGCGGCAATGTCCCGATTTTCACCGCAACCCGATCATCGGTGCGCGAAGCGGGCCGCAAGCTGGCTGAAATGCTGCTGGCCGCGATCGCCGACCCGACCAGAACACCGCAACAACAACTGCTGGAAGCAGAACTGATGGTCGGGTCGTCCACCGGCCCTGCCCCCCGAAAGGACTGATATGGATTTCAAACGATCCGATTTCCCCGAAGGCTTCCTTTTTGGGGCTGCCACCGCTGCCTATCAGATCGAGGGTCATTCATATGGCGGTGCAGGCCCCACGCACTGGGATACCTTCGCAGCCGGTCCCGGCAACGTGGTCCGTGCCGAAGATGGCGCGATTGCCTGCGACCACTATCATCGGTTCGGCGAAGACCTTGACCTGCTCAGGGATGCCGGGATGGATGCCTACCGGTTCTCGACATCATGGGCGCGCGTGATGCCGGACGGACGAACGCCAAACCCCGAAGGTCTGGATTTCTACGACCGGTTGGTCGATGCCATGCTGGAACGCGGCCTGAAACCATTTCAGACGCTTTATCATTGGGAACTGCCATCGGCACTTGCCGACCAAGGCGGCTGGATGAACCGCGATACCTGTTCCTACTTTGGCGACTTCACCGATGTCATCACTGACCGCATCGGCGACCGTGTTTCATCCATCGCCACAATCAACGAACCCTGGTGTGTCTCATACCTGTCGCATTTTCTGGGCCATCATGCCCCCGGCCTGCGGGATATTCGTGCCACGGCACGGGCGATGCATCACATCAATCTGGCCCACGGTATCGCGATGACCCGTCTGCGGGCAAAGGGCATGAAGAATTGCGGGATCGTCATCAACTTTGATCACACCGACCCGGTCGATGGCTCACCCCAGGCGGTAGAGGCGGCAAGGATTTCGGACGCGATCACGAACCGCTGGTTCATCGAAGCCGTCAGCAAGGGCACCTACCCGGCCGAGGCTTTGACCGGACTTGGCCCGCATATGCCGGCCGGCTGGCAGGACGATATGCCTCAGATCAGCCAACCGATCGACTTTCTTGGCGTCAACTACTACACCAGACACATCGCAGCACCAGATCAGGCCGGGGTCTGGCCCCATGTGACGGCAAACGAAGGCCCCGGCGCCAAAACGCAAATGGGGTGGGAAATCTACCCCGAAGGTCTGCGCGCGCTCTTGACGCGCCTTTCGCGCGACTATGTGGGCGACCTGCCGATCTTTGTGACAGAAAACGGCATGGCTTGGGATGATCAGGTCGAAAACGGCACGGTTTACGATCCCGAACGGACGGCATTTGTTTCTGATCACGTGTTGGCCGCCAAACAAGCCATCGATGAGGGGGCAAATGTGCAAGGCTTTTTCTATTGGTCGCTGTTGGACAATTACGAATGGGCGTTCGGCTATGAAAAACGCTTTGGCATGATCCATGTCGATTTTGAAACCTTGAAGCGCACGCCAAAAGCGTCCTATCACGCGCTCAAAGCCGCCATCGCGCGTGAAGGATAGACATGGGACACCCGAAAGACACCTATTCACTGGTCGCCGATATTGGCGGCACCAACACGCGTGTGGCTTTGGCCGATGGGCGAAAAATCGTTGACGGCACGATCCGGCGCTACCGCAATACTGAGTTTCCGGGGCTGGAATCCGTGCTGACCCGCTATATCAGCGATGAAGGCGGCGTTGATCCTATTGCAGCCTGCGTTGCGGTCGCGGGTCCGGTGCGTGACGGCAAGGCAACCATGACCAACCTTGAATGGACCATGGACAAGGATACGCTGGCGCGTGCCACAAAGGCTGAAACCGTGGCGATCCTGAACGATTTGCAAGCGCAGGGGCATGCGCTGGGGCATATAGACCCCGCCAATATCCGCAGTATCCTGCCCGGACCAAGCGCCAATCCCAACGCGGCAAAACTGGTTGTGGGGGTTGGAACCGGTTTTAACGCCGCACCCGTCTTCGATCTTGAATTCGGGCGCATTGTCACCCCGTCTGAAAGCGGGCACGCCAACCTGCCCATCCGCAACGAGAAAGAGCTGCGGCTGTGTCAATTCGTGTCAACCGCACACGGGTTTCCTGCGGTCGAAGACGTGTTGTCGGGGCGCGGGCTTGAACGTGTCTATGCGTTCTTGGGGCAGGAAGCGGGCGATCCGCGTGAATGTGCGGCGAAAGAAATCATGGATGGCTGCGCCACAGGATCGGACCCGCGCGCCGTCGAAGCCGCGCAGCTTTTCTCGCGCATATTGGGAACGGTCTGCGGGAACCTGTCACTGATCCAACTGCCCTTTGGTGGCGTTTATCTGGTGGGTGGCGTGGCACGGGCGTTTGCGCCGCATCTGACCCGCTTCGGCTTTGGTGAGGCGTTTCGCGACAAGGGCCGCTTTGCGGGGTTCATGAGCAATTTCGCCGTCCACGTGATCGAAGATGACTACGCCGCACTCACCGGCTCCGCCGCGCATCTGGTGGCATTGGCCGAATAGCCATCTAGGTTTCTGCCAGCACCGGCGCAGTTTGCAACTGGTCCTGCACGGCGTCGGTCAGGTCCTTTAAGGAAAACGGTTTGGGCAGGAATGCCGCACCCAAGACTTCCGGTTGACCATCATCAAAGGCATCCTCGGGGTATCCTGACACAAAGACCACTTTGGTATCGGGGCGCTTCTGCAACGCTTGGCGTACCCATGTCGGACCATCCAGTCCCGGCATGATCACATCGGTTACAAAGATATCAACGTGCAGCTCTGCGTTTTCCAGCATTTCCAGCGCTGCCTCTGCATGATCGGCCTCAAGCACCGTATAGCCGCGCAACCGCAAGGCGCGGGACGCGAACGCCCTGACCGGCGCCTCATCTTCGACCAGCAAGACAACACCGTCGGCACTTGTCTTGATCCGCGGCGCAGATACCGGGGGCTGCTTTGCCGGTTTGTCTTCAATGGCGACATGGCACGGGAAGAACAGCGAAAATGTGGTGCCTTCGCCCACAACGGAATCAACAAAGATATAACCGCCCGTCTGTTTCACGATCCCATAGGCCGTGGACAGTCCAAGCCCTGTACCCTCACCGGTTCGCTTGGTGGTAAAGAAGGGTTCGAATATCTTGCTGATCTTGTCGACCGGAATACCCTGCCCTTCGTCAATGACCTTGACCAGAACATAGTCACCCGCCGGCACGGTGGCTCGGTCGCGATGCATGGCTTTGGCAAGTTTGGTATTCTTGGTCATCACGCGGATTTCGCCCGCACCCTGCATCGCGTCGCGGGCATTGACCACAAGGTTCATCAGCACCTGCTCAAGCTGGCGTTTGTCCGCCTTGATATGGGCCAGTTCAGGATCATGATCCAGCGTCAGGCTTACTTTTTCACCCACCAGCCTGTTCAGCAGATGGGTCAGGTTCGAAAGGGTATCGCGCAGGTCGATCGTTTCAAGTTGCAGGTTTTGCTTGCGCGAAAATGCCAGCAATTGCCCGACCAGGCTGGCAGCGCGATTGGTGTTCTGGTGGATCTGGATCAAGTCACCATAATCCTGATCATGTTCATCGTGGCTACACAACAAAAGCTCGCAGTGACCGGAAATCGCGGTTAGCAGGTTATTGAAATCATGGGCGACACCGCCGGCCAGCTGACCGATGGCCTGCATCTTCTGGCTTTGAACAAATTGCAATTCAAGCGACCGCAATTCTGTCACATCGTTCAGGACGGCAATCAGGTGCAAATCATCTGCGCCACCGGCCGTATTCAAAGTGACCTGGACAAACGTGTCCTGTTTGTCACCGCGGCCATGCAGCACCTGAGATACATTTCCCGCATCACCCGACAGAGCCTCGGCAAGCCAATCGTTGATCGGGCGTCCGGGATCATTCAAGACATCTGCAAGATGCAGTTTTCGGGCGGACCCGATATCCAGCAGCTTTCGCGCTTCGCGGTTCGACCCCAGTAGCGCGCCATCATGCGCCACCTTCAACAGCGGCACCGGCAGATCCTCGATCGCATCCCATCCGGCTTCCAGCTGCGGTGGCATCAGCGATGCGCCGGTCCCGGGAAGCAGATAGATATCGCGCGCCCTATCCCTACCCTCGACAATCGCGACCATCACCGAAGTCGTCCCTTCCAATCCCTGCAAATCGTGCATCTGGCCTGACCGCAATGGCGTTTCGCAAAAAACATCATCAAGTCGTTTCGGTGTCGCACCGACCAGACCACGAAACCCATCGTTCATCAAAAGGATCCGCCCGTCAGAAGCGACAGTCATCATCGGGAACACCGGGTTTTGCCGCTGCTTCGTGCCCCGCGCGCCCGCCTGGCTGAGGTCGTCAAGCCACCAAAGCTGGCAGTTGTGGCCCATGATCAGCAATCGCAGGCGAAAGTGCCCCCCGCGTGTCACGATATCTTCGGTTTGCGCCCCTGTCTCGCGGGCCTGCACAATCACTTGCGACAAAACGCTACCGGGATTGGCAAGCATCAGTTCAAAGACAACGGCAAGGCTGCGTCCCTCGGTATCGCCAAAGCGGTCGTGTGCGCCCGCATTGGCATATTGCACCACCCCCATGCCATCGGTGACAAAACCAATACCCACATCATGCATGATCATGCGGCGTGCATTCTGGCACAATTGTGCAGTGGTGCGTGCGGTGACCAGGTTCCCGATCTTCACAAAACCAGCGACACAGATCAGTATACCGCCGCAGATTGCAAAACCATATTGCAATGAGACCAGCGGCGAAATGATGGCAAAGGCCATACAAATCGAGCCAACCAACAACAGGTGAAACATCCGGGGCATTCTTGTCGGCGCCGGCGCGGGAACGACTTCAAACGATTGATCAAATGGCACTCAAGTCACCTCACTACGCGTCACAGAGGGACCATAACCATTGAACAATGAAGCGGCCCTTAACATCGGTAGCAGGTTTCAAACTACAATTCTAGGTTGTATTATCGGTACTTCAGACTGCAGGTGAAAAAACCATCTCCGTCCGCATCCGGAAGCCGTTGCTTGCTCTGTATGATCTTCCACCCCGGATGGAGATGACAAAACGAAGTAACAATTTTTTCATTCTCTTCCGATAGAACGGAGCAGGTCGCGTAAACCAGTATGCCACCATCAGCAACAAGGGGGGCCGCACCGGCAAGCACTTCAGCCTGTGATTGCAACAGCGCAGCCAACCTTTCAGGCGTCAGATGCCATTTGGCGTCCGGTGTGCGCCGCCACGTGCCACTTCCGCTGCAAGGGGCATCGCAGAACACGACATCAAATTTGGGCTGTTGGGCCAATTGTGCGGTTTCAAGTATCGCGATGCTGACTCCTGCCCGCGCGGCACGGACGGGCAGGTCTTTCAGGCGTTGCGGCGCGACATCATGTGCAAAAACCGACGCCTCGTATTTATCCGCAAAGGCCAGCGCCTTGCCACCGCCGCCAGCACAGTAATCCAGAATACGGGCGTTTTCGGGGACCGGCGTATTCTGCACCGCGTCTTGCGAGGCTGCATCCTGCAACTCGACGATCCCGGTCAGATAAGCCTGGGATGTTTTCACGCGGCGTGGATTATCAGTCACCCGCAAACAGCCCGCGACGGCCGGATGCGGGACTGTGCCAACGCCGTCATCCGCGAGGGCCTGCATGGCCTGTGCCACGGTCCCCTTGCGCCCGTTCACCCGCAGGAAGACATCGGCGCGGCCTTGCAATACCAGCGCCGCCGCTTCGGCCTGATCGCCCAAAGCTTCGCTCCAGACAGGCCACAACCAATCGGGCAGATCGCAACGTGCCGCGTCTGACAGGTCCAGCGGCGCATCAAGTGACGCGCGCTCGGTCGCGTTCAATGGCGCTGGCGCATGACCTTCACCCGAAAAAAGCGCGTCAATATCCCAGCCTTCGCGCAACGCCAAGCGCTGCATCAGACTGCGCCCTGTGCCGTCACCCAATGATCGTTTGGCGCGCAATACATCAAACACGTGATCGCGCACCGCCGCACGATCCTTGGACCCTGCAAAGCGGCTGCCCCGCGCCCAAGCGGTCAAGGCCTGCTCTGCGAAGGCACCGTCCTGGATCTGGTCAAGCACCGCAATCGCGGCCGCCACGCGCGCGCCGGGTGTCATGTCAGCCGACCCGGTAGTTGGGGCTTTCGCGGGTGATCTGCACGTCGTGGACGTGGCTTTCCTTTAAACCAGCCCCTGTGATTTTCACGAATGTGCAGTTCTTGCGCATCTCATCAATCGTGGCACAGCCGGTATAGCCCATCGCCGCCCGCAGACCGCCCACAAGCTGATGCACGACAGCATGGGCCGAACCCTTATACGGCACCTGTCCCTCGATCCCTTCTGGCACCAGTTTGTCGCTGGCCGCCTCTTTCTGGAAATAGCGGTCGGCAGAGCCGCTGGCCATCGCCCCCAGGCTGCCCATACCACGATAGGATTTGAAAGACCGGCCCTGATAGAGGATTACCTCACCGGGGCTTTCGTCGGTGCCCGCAATCATCGAGCCAACCATCGCGCAAGAGGCCCCCGCCGCAATCGCCTTGGCGAAATCGCCGGAAAACTTGATGCCTCCGTCGGCAATCACCGGCACATCGCCCGCCCCTGCCGCACAATCCATGATCGCGGTCAGTTGCGGCACACCAACACCGGCAACCATACGGGTCGTGCAGATGGAACCGGGACCGATCCCAACCTTCACCGCATCCGCACCTGCGCCGATCAGCGCCTTTGCGGCCTCAGCCGTTGCAATGTTGCCTGCGACGATCTGAACCTCATTGGACAGCTTCTTGGCCCGTTCGACGGCCTTAGCCACACCTTCGGAATGGCCATGGGCGGTATCAATCACGATCATGTCGACACCGGCATCCACCAAGGCCTGCGCCCTTTCAAAACCGCTGTCGCCCACACCAGAGGCCGCCGCGACGCGCAACCGGCCCAGCCCGTCCTTGCAGGCCATCGGGTTCAAGACCGCCTGTTCGCTGTCCTTCAAGGTCAGCAAACCGGTCAGCTTGCCGTTGCTATCGGTGATCAAAAGCTTCTCGATGCGGCGGGCCTGGACGAGGAGCTGCGCCTCCGGATCGCGCGTGAGATCGGGGCCAGCGAGACGGTGTTCGTCGAGGCGCTCGACGGGAGCACCGCCGACTTCCGCACGCGGTTC
>CBDTVH010000026.1:0-12235 GCA_965363665.1 uncultured Yoonia sp.
TCCACGTTGGGTCGAGGTCGAGAAAGTTCTCAGGCGTCGCCATTGATGACCCATGGATCACCAGATCACCGTGATGCAGGTAGTTGTCGCGTACCGCGCGTTTCCACTGAGCCCCCCACGGTGGCGTGCCCTCGGGGACAGGTTGATAGCTGATCGGCCGACCGTTGTATTGCTTGCACGCGATATAACCGCCGCCGACGAATCCCAGATCGGAGTGGTCGAAGTTGTCGCCGTTGAAGTCGTCCACGATCATGCCAAGCGCACCAGCGCCCATAAACGGATTTGTCACGATTTCATCGTCGAAGAACGCATCGACCGCGGCGATGGTTTGATAGGAATAGTTGCGCCCAACAGTGCCCGTGCGGGTTTCGGGATCGTAGGCCTTACCCAGACCTGACACCAACATCAGATGGACGTTCCACAAGCTGTAGGCATTCATGCAAACGATGTCGGCTGGCTGGAACACCTCCAGCCCATCGTGGTCGATGTAAGTCACGCCCGTTGCTGTCTGACCGTCTTCTGATTTCTCGACCCGCAGCACGGTCGATTTGAAGCGGATTTCAAAATTATCATGATCCTTGATGCGATCATACACGCAGATGATGGGATCGGCCTTGGCGAAATACCCACAGCCGAAGCGTTCGCAAAAGCCGCAATAGGTGCAAGGGTGCAGCTGCGCACCATAGGGGTTTTCATACGCCTGCGTGACGTTGGCTGATGGCATTGGAAAAGGGTTTAGCCCCATTTCACTGGCCGCTTTGCCGAACAAGGTGCTGCTGATCGGCTGCTTCATTGCAGGGTTGGGATACTCCGCACTGCGCGGCCCTTCAAAGACGTTGCCACCAGTTCGCGTTTCACCGTTGAGGTTGCCAGCATAGCCCGCCGCGCCGCAAATGCGTTCGAAAAAGTCCAGATGCGGTTCAAGCTCGTCATAGGTGACGCCCCAATCCTGCACGCTGAGATCTTCGGGAATGAATTGCGCACCGTAGCGGTCAACGTAATGGCTGCGCATTTCCAGATCAGACGGCAGAGGGCGCCAGATTTGGCCGTTCCAATGGATACCGGCACCGCCCAAGCCTTCGCCGGGTAGGAATGATCCCAAGCGGCGCATGGGCAGGGCCTGCTGCTGACGGTTGTTGCGAAAGGTGAGGGTGTTTTGTTTGACGTCCATCATATGCCCGTATTGCAGCGCATATTTCAGCTCGTCGTGTTCTTCGGGGCCGCCGAAACTAGTTGCGTCGTGCCGGTGTTCGCCACGTTCCAGGATCACGCAGCGCTGGCCCTCATTGGCCAGTTCGTAGGCTGCTGTCAGGCCGGTCCAACCGCCGCCGATAATGACGACATCAATTTTGGGAAGGGTTTTGTCGGGCATCGGTCAGCCTCCTTGCTTGATCACGCGGGGCATCGAACCGGACCCTCCGGGCTTGTGCGAGATGCCCATGGGCGGTTGCGGGTAGGGACGGTTGTGTTTTTCGACAAAGCTTGTGTAATAGGCGTGTGCCCCAGGGAAACCGACCATTTTCCAGCCTGCGTAATCGGCGTTTCCGCCATAGATCGGATCAGCGAAATAGCCTTGGTTGGTCAGCTTCCAGACCTCATCGAAAAAGCTTTTGGCGGGAATGTCGCCCAGATCAGGTTTGCCTTCGGACAGGTCAGTGACGAATGCTTCGCGGGCGGGCGCATCCAATGATCCTATGCCGCCCAATTCCGCGTCAGCGGCGGCGATGCCTTGTCGGATAAGTTCAGACGGGACCAAAGGCAGTTGGTAGCCCTGCTGCGGTGTCCCGGCCGGAAACGGCCCCTGCATATAGAGGCCCGCGCCCTGACCATAAGGGCCCGCCATTTGCAAATCTATGAAGTCCACAACACCGGCCTGACTGGCACTTGGAAAGTCATCTTCCGGGATCAGCGTGTCGCAAATGGCAGCCATAAACTGGGCTTCGACATCCGTAAAAAAGAAGAATGGGCGATCATCGTATTGGGCGAAGGCATGTGTTGCCGGGATCGTGCTTGCAAGACCTGCGCTACCAATCGCGCCGAGAATGAAACGCCGGGAATACTGTTGGGACATTGCAAAATCCTCTGTCGTTACCGGACATTAACTTTTTACGTCGCGGCTGGTTCCGCGATGGTTGCAATTAATTCTCCTCCGTAAACAAGGCGTCGATCTCATCTTGTGCCTTGCGCATGGCGGCAATCATCACCTTGTCGCCTTCGCAAAGTTCCCTGTCGTCATCGAGATCGGCAATGTCTTCATCATCCAGGCGCGCAATGGCCCGACTTCCTGGCGGCAGATCAAGCGAGGCGATTGTCTGACCGGCGTGGCTGGCCGCAACCTGATAGACACCGATCCGCAGACCTTTGTGCACTTTCAGATCCGCCGCCACGTCGCTGTGCGTTTCAAGCGACCGCACCACCGAGCGTGCGACGGTAAAATGTGGTGTGATAACGTCCTGAAACCCCAGTTCCTCGGTGATATCAAGCAATTCGGACCGCACGATCTGCAAGATGATCCGTCCAAAGCCGATAGACTTGCCGACGACACCCCCCAGAATGTTGACGTCATCATGGTTGGTCATCAAAAGCAGGGCATCAGCCCCGTCGCCATAAGCGTCGCGCAACACCTGCGGCAGGGTTCCGTCACCCTCGATAAAGCCACAATCAAGCGTGTGGGACAATTCTTCCAGCCTGTCACTATCTTGGTCGACGAGGACGACATCGTGTTTGCAATCAAGCAATTCACGGACCGTCGCGACCCCAAAACGCGAGCCACCGACAACAATGATGCGCATGTGTTAACTCCTTTTGATCCATGTGCCGGGCAACAGCACGATGATAAGTGCGATGAATTCCAAACGCCCCAATAGCATGGCGACGATCAGCGTGATTTGCAGGTGGGCTGCCATGTCGGGGGATGTCAGGCCCTGTGACAACCCGACTGTGGACAGCGCACTTGTCACTTCAAACAATGACGCCAAAGGTGGTGCACCCGATGCCAGAAAGATGGTCCAGCAGATCAGCATCGTGACGATATAGAGTGCAGCAAGTGCTGCGACCGCGGTGATCCGGTCAGGGTCAACCCGGCCATTTCCGTCACGCAGATATGTCACCGCGCGTGCAGGCAATCTGACACGAAGCACGCTGAGGCGGATCATCTGGGCCAGAACGATCACGCGGCCAACCTTGATCCCGCCAGAGGTCGAACCGATATCGCCGCCGATCATCATGGCAAACAACACCAGAGGGATCAGGGCAGCATGGCCCGTCACCTCATTTGTCGAGAATCCAGCGGTGGTAAATCCGCTGATGAAGTTCAACGCACCGTGGTACAGTTCAATCGCAGGAGCGCCGGTTGTGGCGTAATCCAGAATGACGAACAGCACCGTTCCCCCCATAATCAGCCCCAATGTGGCCAGCGCATGTGACTTTTGCAAAGCTGCACGCAATCCATCGCGATGAAGCTGCACATAGAAAAGCAGTGACACCGTGGCGATGACGCAAATGAAAAGAACGATCCCCTGAGCGACAGCGCTGTAGCTACCCAGTGAATCTGCGCGCGGTGAAAAACCGCCCGTCGATATTGCCGCAAGACCAATGCTGACCGCTTCCCACCACGTCGGCAGCACAAGCAGGCAGGCAAGCACAGCACACACCGTAAGGGCGGCGTAAGCCAACAAAAGCTGTTGTGCCTGCGTGCGGATCGACGCCAAGTTATCGCGGGCACTGAACCCGCTAGACCCAAGCGCCAAGGATGGCTTTGAGCCAGCCGTCAGGATCGCGATCCCAGCAAACGCAATTGCAAAGCCGCCACACCATTGCAGCCATGCGCGAAATAGATGTGCGACAATTGGCCAGTCCATCGTTGCGGTAGCGACGGACAATCCGGTCGACGTGACACCGGACACGCTTTCAAAGATCGCATTGAGCGGCGACATGCCCAAAACCAGAAATGGTGGTACGGCCAATGCGCAAACAAGCGTAAACATAAGTGCAAAACTTGCGACGGCTTCCACGCCGCGCAAATCGTCGGGAAAGGGTGTATTGCGCACACCGATCGTGATCGCAAGCAGTACTATGGATTGCGGGGTTAGCGAGAAGCCAAACAAGGTTTCTCCCGTTGCAAAGCCGATCAAAGCGGGGGGCAAGAGCACCGCCAGCATGACGGGGGCCTGTTGCCGAACCGTGCTGAGAACCACGGCGGGCCGCGCTACCAGCGACGTGGATAGGGCATTTGATGCCGTGCTCATGGTGCAAGACGACGCAAATTCTGCGGTGCTATCAAGTGCGTGCACATCACGACAAACCCTCAGATTTGAAACAAGTTCCCGACGTTTCCGCAACTTTTCCAGCCGCCGGGCGTTGGACGCTCAAACGGAAGGGCCAAGAATATTTTTGCTGAGCTATCAACACCTGTGCTGTTCGTCGCTTTCGGCGTTGCGGGGGCCGTGGTGTTGTTCGCGTCGCTGCGGCTGACCGGTCTGGCAGACATCATTGCGGACCGGACGAAATTGGGCGAAGCGGTCATCGGCGCCACGGCATTGGGGGCGGCGACGTCGCTTTCCGGGCTGGTCGTGTCGTTCACATCGGCGGCAGCGGGGGACGCGCCACTGGCGTTTTCCAATGGCATTGGCGGGATCGCTGTTCAGACGCTGTTCCTGGCCATCGCAGACCTGACCTACCGCAAGGCCAACCTGGAACATGCAGCCGCTGACCCTGCCAATTTGTTTCAGGCGGCACTGCTGATGATGATGTTGACGCTGCCGCTGATGGCATATCTGGGCCCCGAAGTTTCGGTGCTGGGGTTGCATCCTGTCTCGGTCATCCTGCTGGGCGGTTATGCTTGGGGGCTGCGCATTTCGTCGCGCGTGCGCGAAAAACCCATGTGGACCGCAATTCAGACGGACGAAACACGCAAAGACACGCCGGACGATGAAAACGATGCAAACAAAAGCGCGCTTAAGCCAATCATGGTTTTTCTGATGCTGATGCTCGTCCTCGCCGCGGCAGGCTGGTGCATCGCCCGGATTGCATCAGTCTTTATCGAACGGTTTGGCTTGCGGGCATCGCTGGTAGGTGCCTTGATCACGGCTGTCATCACATCAGTGCCCGAACTGGTCACGACCATCGCAGCTGTCCGCCGGGGTGCGTTACAGCTTGCGGTCGGTGGGATTATCGGGGGCAATACGTTCGATACGCTGTTTTTGACGGTCTCTGACGCCGGATATCGCGAAGGATCGCTATATCACGCGATCGGGCCCGATGACCTGTTCTGGCTCGGCACAGGTCTGCTGATGACGGCCATTCTATTGACGGGTTTGATCGTGCGCGAAAAGGCCGGGCCTGCGCGGATCGGTAAGGAAAGTGTTGCCATGATCGTTGTCTACGGCACCGCTGTTTTGATGGCCACCTTGGGTGGTTTTGCATAAACTTCTGAACTTTCTGACGATTTGTCGCGTTAGGTCTGCAAATTCTCTAAGCGTGAGGCAAGTTCGTGGAAGATTTTCAAGCACAGTTGGCGACCCTCGATTACGTCGTCATCGCAATCTATTTCGCAATTGTCATCGGCATCGGCGTGTGGGTCAGCAAGAAAACCAAGAGCGGGGACGATCTTTTTCTTGCGGGGCGAACGCTGACCTGGGGCGCCATCGGTTTCTCGCTTTTTGCGTCAAATATTTCGACGTCTACTTTGATCGGCCTGACAGGTTCAGCCTATGGCGCGGGGATTGCGGTAAGTGCCTACGAATGGATGGCCGGCATTCCACTTTTGATACTCGCGTTCATCTTCGCCCCCCTCTTTTTGAAATCCCGTATCACGACAACGCCAGAGTATCTTGATCTACGGTACTCTCGCCGCGTGCGGCTTTATTTTTCTGGCCTCACCATCGTCTTTACCGTCATTATCGACACGGCTGGCGGGCTTTATGCCGGTGCCGTCGTCATGCAGACATTTTTTCCCGATATTGATTTATGGATGAGTTGCGTCGGGATCGGGCTGTTTGCCGGGCTCTATACCGCGGCGGGTGGTCTGCGTGCCGTTGTCTTTACCGATGTGCTTCAAGCGGTTGTGCTTATTCTGGGCACATCTGCGGTGGCATTCCTGATGTTTCAATCCCTCGATTTCTCGTGGGAGACGGTCCGCGATTCAGTTCCAGAAGGTCATCTGAGCATGGTGAAACCGCTTGATGATCCACAATTGCCGTGGCCGGGTCTGTTCTTTGGTGTCTGGTTGCTGGGCTTTTGGTATTGGGTCACAAACCAGTACATCGTGCAGCGTGTTTTGGGGGCAAAGGACCTCAAGCATGCGCAGTGGGGTGCGGTTTTGGGTGGCGCGATGAAGGTGCTTCCGTTGTTCATCATGGTGTTGCCGGGTGCGATGGCCATCTCACTCCTGCCGGATATTCCGACGAACGACATGGTGTTTCCCGCAATGATCACGACGGTATTGCCAGCGGGTCTGACGGGTCTTGTGCTGGCTGGCCTGATCGCCGCGATCATGTCTACCGTGGATTCGACGCTGAATTCGTCATCAACACTGATCGTCCACGATTTCATCACCGACCCGGACGAAAAGCTTGATCCTGACAAATCACGCCGCTACGGGCGCATTGCGACACTGACGTTCATGGTGATCGCCATCGCTTGGTCGCCGCTTATTCAATACGCAGGTGGCCTGTGGGATTATCTGCAACAGGCATTTTCGGTACTTGTCCCGCCACTGGTCGTGTTGTTCCTGCTTGGCGCACTTTGGAAGCGCGGCACCGAAAAAGCGGCGTTCTTTACTTTGCTTGCAGGGCATGGATTGGGTGCAGCACTATTTGCCGCTAGCCAGATTGGGATTTGGCCGCTGCATTACACGATTAACGTGGCGATCATGACAACGATCAGCGCGATCGTCTTTGTCACCATCAGTTTGCTTGATGATCCACCCGAATTGAAAGACAATGTCATCTGGACGCGTGAAATGGCGTTCGATCATGGTGGGGCTTATCAGGCGAAGTGGTGGCAGAACGTCAAGCTGCACGCCGTCTTGCTCGTGATCTTGATGGGGCTGATCCTAGTCCTCTTTTGGTAATCGTATGAGCGAACAGAATACTTCACTGCCGCAGATCATCGACAGGGTCATCGAGGCCGCCGATGGCGACAAGGTAACCCTTGAAACAGTCGTACACTCTGTAGGTCGCGCGGGGTTCACACCGCTCTTGCTGGTGCCAGCGCTTGCCGTTTCGTCCCCGCTCAGCGGTATTCCGTTGTTCTCGGCCCTCATGGGCTGTCTGATCGCCTTGGTATCGGTGCAGATGCTGTTGCGCCGCAAGCACCTGTGGCTGCCCAATTGGATACTGCGGCGGGAGGTGAAAGGCAGCAAGGTCCGCACCGCATTCGGCAAGCTGCGTCCAACAATGGTGTGGGTGGATCGCCATACGCACGAGCGGCTGTCTGCGTTCGTTCACCGCCCGTTGATCTTTATTCCGCAACTATTGTGTTTGATATCGGGGCTGATGATGCCGGTGCTGGAACTGGTTCCGTTTTCGTCTTCGATCATGGGTGTCGGTGTCGTCTTCCTGGCATTGGGCATGGTCACGCGGGATGGGTTGCTCGCCATGTTTGCCCTTGTTCCCTATATCGGTGTCGGGTTTTTGGCGTTCCGTGTAATTTGACCCGTAGCAACGCCAATGTGCAGCATAAGTTCCGCTGATTATTTTCGCAAATTGATGAAACCAAGAGCAGCTTTGGCGTGTTTTCCTGACGACCGGCCGCAATGAGGTCGGGTGTACTAGAAAAGGAGAACTGATATGAAACGGCTTCTTACAACGACAGCACTTGTCGCACTGACATCCCTGCCACTCGCCGCTGAGGAACATGCAAGCAGCAACGAAATGTCTGACATGAGTTTCCAGACCAATATGGGTACCGATATCAAGGTATCGACACTCATGGGTCGCACACTTTATGTGCCGCGCGAAGGCGACAACATGGTGTCATGGAGTGACATTACCGAAGTGCCCGACAATTGGGATGATGTCGCGGATATTGATGACATCCTCATCAGCTCGGAAGGCGAAGTTGCATCGGTCCTGATCGACGCGGGCGGCTTCCTTGGAATGGGCGAGAAAGACGTCCAGATCGATCTCGCCGAATTGGCCTTCGTGCCTGACAACGACGACGAAGGCGAATACTTCATTGTCTACACCGGTACCAAGCAGCTGCTGGAAGAGAGTGAGGAATACGACCAGGCGTCTGCCGAAGCTGAAGGTTACACGTCGACCCGTGACACAATGGCAAGCACCGGCGCCATGGGTGGCCAAACCGAAACGGCCATGAACGATGATGAGGAAATGGCGGCACCGGGTGACCGCTCCCAGATGCAGGAAACTGATCTGGCGTCCGTCACAGCAGAAGAACTTGAAGGCGTGCGCGTCTACGGTTCAAACGATGAGTGGGTCGGCGAGGTCGACACGCTGATTATCGGCGAAGACGGCAAGATCGCCGAAGTCGTCGTTGATGTGGGCGGCTTCCTTGGTCTGGGCGAAAAGCCCGTTGCGATGAACCTGGAGCAGATCACCTTCATGAGCAGCGACGGTATGCTTGACGGTCTCACAGCCTATGTTGAGGCGACCGAAGAAGAGTTGGAAAGCATGCCGGAGTGGGAAGAAGTTAACTAGTGCTTTCAAGTAGATAGCGTGGAGAAAGGGGGGCAACAGCCCCCCTTTTTTTATTGCCTATTCCTGGAACCAGACAGAAAGGTCGTGCGTTCAATTTCCAACCGATACACATTCTTACGAGGCCGCCATGGGTGATGCAAAGTTTGAACTGCACTGGATCGATATTGCAATCGTTGCCATCTACTTTGTCGGCGTTATCGCCCATGGCCTTTATGTTTCCCGCAAGAACAAGGACTCCGGTGCTGATGGTTATTTCCTGGCCGGGCGGACCCTGCCTTGGTACCTGATCGGGTTCTCGCTTTTTGCATCAAACATGTCAGGGTCCAGCTTTGTAGGCCTGATGGGCGGGGCCTATGACAACGGTGTCGTCATCTTCAACTACGAATGGACTGCTGCATTTGTTCTGGTGATCTTTGCGATCTTCATATTGCCCAGCTACCTGCGGGCTGGCGTCTCAACTGTGCCGGAGTTTCTCGAAGAACGCTACGACGTGCGGTCGCGCCGCGCATTTTCGTTGTTCACCATTCTGGCGATCATGTTCATCGACACGGCCGGCGCACTTTATGCCGGTGGTCTGGTCATATCCAATGTGACCGACATGCTGAACCTCTGGACCGCTGTCGCCGTTTTGGCGCTGGTCGCCGGGATCTATACTATTCTGGGCGGTCTATCGGCGGTTGTTGTTACCGATACGGTGCAGGCGATTTTGCTGATTGTCGGCGCTGCCGCCTTGTTCTGGATTGGTCTGGACGAGGTGGGCGGTTGGCAGGAACTGTTCGTCGGTATCGACGAAAGCAAAAAACACCTCATCCTGCCTGCCAGCAACGATTTCCTGCCGTGGACGGGGCTGTGGGGCGTTGTTCTGCTGGGTTTCTACTACTGGACCATCAACCAATTTGTCGTGCAGCGCACCCTCGGAGCGAAGAACCTGAAGGAAGGACAAATCGGTGCGATTTTCGCCGGCTTCCTGAAGATCCCAAATCTGTTCTTGATGATCCTGCCCGGGATTATCGCACTCAAGCTTTACCCCGAACTTGAAACGCCTGATCTTGCCTTTCCAACCCTCGCATTTGAACTGATGCCCATTGGTATCCGCGGGCTGATCATGGCGGCACTGATCGCGGCAATCATGTCGTCCTTGGACTCTGCGCTCAATTCAGCCGGTACCTTGGTCGTCAAGGATTTCATCCAGCCTGCAAAGCCTGATTTGTCCGAAGATACGCTGGTCAAACTGGGTCGCATCGTGACAGGTATCGCCATGGTGATCGGTGCGATCTATGCGCCTTTGATCGCCGGGTTCGAAAGCCTGTTCAGCTATTTCCAATCATCGTTAAGCTACGTCATTCCACCCATCGTGGTCGTTTACGTCCTGGGCCTGTTCATTCCATGGCTCAACGGAAACGGCGCATTCTGGACCATCTTGATCGGTCTGGTCATCGGCGTTCCGCTGTTCATCTTCAAAGAGGTTCTGGGCACGTGGGAGGAGCTGGGCCTGCCGGCAATCCACTACACCATCATGTCGACGATCATGATGTTCATTGGAATTGTGACGCATGTGGGGATCAGCGCCGCGACCCGTAAAGCTGACAAAGAGGGCGTTGAAGAGCTTGTCTGGTCCAGCACGGAATTCAAAGAGGTGTTTACCAAATGGGAAAAGCCACTTTGGCGGGATCGCACGCTTTGGGCAGGTATTCTTGTGATCTGCATGTGCGGCGTGATCGTGTGGTTTTGGTAATCTGATGCCTGACTGGATCAACACCTTCGTCGATTTCCTGCAATCCGTATTGGATGACTTGCCGGACTTTGTCTTGCCGCTTGTCATGGTGCTAGGTGCAACTCTTGCAGCCCTTATCGCCCACCGATTTGCATTCAATGCCATTTTGCGGTGGACCGAAGGGCATATCAGTGTGGCGGCATCGCTGACGCGCAAGGCGCGACGCCCCACGCGATTGATCGCGGTGTTGCTTGCGCTGGTGATCTCTTTGCCGCTCGTCTCATTACCCAACGAATGGCAGCACACTTTTCAACATGCGGCTTTGATCATGATGATCATATTCGTGGGTTGGACAGCGCTGATCCTGACGAACGAATTTGCCGAACGGTCCGCGGCGCGCAACCGTTTCGATGTGGACGATAATCTTTCAGCGCGCAAACATGTGACGCAAGTGCGGGTGCTGCAACGGGCGGTCAATGTTATCGTGATCCTGTTTACGGCCGGTGCGGTTCTTTTGACGTTTGAAGGCGTGCAGGAATACGGTGTCAGTCTTTTCGCATCTGCCGGCGCTGCTGGTCTGGTGCTTGGTTTTGCCGCGCGGCCCGTTCTTGCCAACCTGATTGCGGGAATACAAATCGCATTGACCCAACCCATACGGCTGGATGACGTCGTGATCGTCGAAGACGAATGGGGTTGGATCGAAGAGATATACGCCACTTATGTCGTGGTGCGGATCTGGGACCTGCGCCGCATGGTCGTGCCGCTGTCCTATTTCATCGAGAAACCGTTTCAGAACTGGACGCGCGAAAGCGCAAACATCATCGGCGCTGTCACCTGGCACATGGACTACACCGTTCCTGTCGAAAAGGTCCGGCAGAAGGTGACGGAACTTGTCGAAGCTTCGCCTTACTGGAACGGCGATGTCGTGAATTTACAGGTGGTAGATACCGACAAGGATACAATGACATTGCGTGGCTTGATGAGTGCGGCAACGTCGCCGCAGGCCTGGGACCTGCGCTGTGAAATCCGAGAGAAACTCTTGGCTTGGTTGCAGGCGGAATACCCAGAAGCACTACCACGTCTGCGCGGCGAACTAAGCCTGACAGGCACGCGTGACAAACAGGATCTTGAGAAAACTGATCAACAATCGGCTGCCTGAAACAGGACAGCACAACAATCAACACAACCAAAGGAGACTTCTATGGACCTCGGCATCAAGGGAAAGACAGCACTTATCACCGGTGGCGCATCCGGCATTGGGAAAATGACGGCACGGCTGCTATTGGATGAGGGCGCGCATGTCATCCTGGTGGATCTGAAAGGCGATGCCGTATCAAAGGTGGTGTCGGAGTTGGGGGACAATTGCAACGGTTTGCAAGCTGACCTGACCAAACCCGATCAGGTGGACGGATTAAAGCGGTCCGTCGAAGAGCGTTTCAACATGCCTGACATTCTGGTCTGTGCGGCAGGCGTGACCGGCGCCAAGGGGCATCCTTTGGAATTGTCGGATGAGGACTGGATGCATGCGTGGCAGGTCGATTTCATGAGCGTCGTGCGCACGATGCGGGTATTTTTGCCTGCAATGTCGAACAAAGGCTGGGGGCGTGCGGTTGTAATCAGCAGCGAAAACGCGGTTCAGCCATATTGGGACGAGGCCGTCTACAATGTGGCAAAGGCCGCACTCCTGAATTTCTCCAAGGGGATCAGCCGCCTTTATGCCAAGGACAACGTCCTGATCAACGCCGTGTCGCCTGCATTTATCGAGACGCCGATGACGGATGGCATGATGGACAAAAAAGCGGAAGCCGAGGACAAATCGCGTGAAGAGGCGGTGAGCGATTTTCTGGACGAAGAACGCCCT
>CBDTVH010000027.1:0-11737 GCA_965363665.1 uncultured Yoonia sp.
TGGAACCCATCATGGTGGATGCCTACGGATCGATGACCCCAATCAACCAGGTCGGGACAGTAAATGTGCCCGAGCCGCGGATGGTGACGATCAATGTCTGGGACAAGGGATTGGTCGGAAAGGTCGAAAAAGCCATTCGTGAAAGCGGGTTGGGTATCAATCCTCAACTCAATGGCACAATCATTATGTTGCCGATCCCCGAGTTGAACGAAGAAAGACGCC
The DNA here is from genome assembly GCA_965363665.1 of uncultured Yoonia sp. Taxonomy (GTDB): domain Bacteria; phylum Pseudomonadota; class Alphaproteobacteria; order Rhodobacterales; family Rhodobacteraceae; genus Yoonia. The sequence goes on from CBDTVH010000027.1 coordinate 223, forward strand.
GGGAGTTGACGAAGGTTGCGGGCCATTACGCCGAAAACGCCCGTGTGGCGATCCGCAACCTGCGTCGCGACGGTATGGATCAGATCAAGAAAGCCAAGGCCGATGGTCTGTCCGAGGACGACCAGAAATTCTGGGAGGCCGCGGTGCAGGAAGTGACCGACGCCCATATCAAAATCGTTGATGAAACGGTTGAGACTAAACAAGCAGAGATCATGCAGGTCTAAGCCAAGCAAGAAGGGGCCGCCATGCCCAAGGACGCAGACGCCAAGACCACGCCGGCCCATGTTGCGATTATCATGGATGGGAACGGCCGTTGGGCACAAAAGCGCGGGCGGCCGCGGCTGTTTGGCCACCATGCGGGCGCGCGCCGGGTGCGCGAAATTCTGGCGGCATGCCCTGAATTGGGCGTCAAATACCTGACCATTTTCGCATTCTCGACCGAGAACTGGAAACGCACCCAGACTGAAGTCGCCGGTTTGATGAGCCTGTTTCGCAAATACCTCGAGCGTGAAGCCAACGAACTGTTCGAAAAAGGCGTTTGCGTACGCTTTATCGGTGATCGGATCCGGCTGGATGACAAGCTGGTATCGCTGATGGATGATCTGGAGCTGCGCACAGCAGACAATGACCGGGTGCACCTGACCGTGGCCTTGAACTATGGCGGGCGTGATGAAGTCACCCGTGCGGCCAAGCGTTTGGCCTATGAAATCGAGCAGGGTCGCCTGACCCATGATGAAGTCGATGCCGAAACGCTGGCCGGGTTTTTGGACACCCACGTCTTGCCGGACCCAGATCTGGTGATCCGCACCAGTGGCGAGGCGCGCATTTCAAACTTCTTGTTGTGGCAATCGGCCTATGCCGAGTACGAATTCGTCGATACGCTTTGGCCCGACTTTACCGCGCAGGAATTTGGCAAAGTGCTGCAAAACTATGGCGCGCGGGATCGCCGCTTTGGTGCAGTACGGGCCTGATCATGACGACCCCAGCGCCACAGCCTGCCAAGTGGGATGACCTCACCGTTCGCCTGATTTCAAGTGCTGCGATGGTGTTTGTCGGCGCAGTCGGTGTGATCCTGGGCGGGATCTGGTTTCAGATGCTGGTGGTGTTCGTCACTGCGGTGATGGTTTGGGAATTGTGGATGATGATCCGCCCGAACGATCCGACCAAGGGGATGTTGCTGGCGGCATTGGTGGCGTCTGTGATGTCGGGGCAATTGGCTGATGGCACGGCCTGGGGCATGCTTTTGTTCTTGGTGGTGCCTGTCATCGGCGCGACCCAACTCAAGACAGAGATCAAGACCTTTTTCATTTTCGCACTGGGTATCCAGTTGGCCGGTTGGGGTTTGGTCCACTTTCGCATGGATTACGGGTTCTTTTGGCTGTTGTGGCTGATGTCTGTCGTGATTGTGACGGATATTTTTGGGTATTTTGCGGGCAAGGCCTTTGGCGGTCCAAAGTTCTGGCCAAAGATCAGCCCCAAGAAAACCTGGAGCGGGACGGTCGCGGGATGGATTGGTGCCGCGATTGTCGGCTTTGTGTTCACCTTGTTCACGGCGGCTGGCCTCTGGATTATCCTGATTTCCATGGTCCTCAGCTTTGCAGGTCAGATGGGCGATATCGCGGAAAGTGCCCTGAAGCGGCGGATGGGCGTGAAGGACAGCTCGACGCTCATTCCCGGCCACGGTGGGCTGTTCGACCGGTTCGATGCGCTGTTGGGTGCCGCGCTGTTCCTTATTGTCGTTGCCGATATCGCAGATGTACCCGGGGTCATCTGGTGAGACGGATCACGGTTTTCGGGGCGACCGGATCGGTCGGGCAAAGTGCGCTTGACTTGGTCGCGCGCGACGCGCATGCCTATGATGTTGTGGCGCTGACGGGGGGGCGCAATGTTACACAACTGGCTGCAGATGCGCGCCGGTTGCATGCTGATCTGGCGGTGACCTGCTATCCTGAATGTTACAATGAACTGAAAGACTTGCTTGGCGACACGGACGTCGAGGTTGCCGCGGGCCCCGATGCGATTGCACAGGCGGCGGCGCGCCCGGTGGACTGGGCGTTGTCTGCGATTGTCGGGGCTGCCGGGTTGGTTCCGGGGTTGGAGGCTTTGTCGCACGGCACGACATTGGCATTGGCCAACAAGGAATCGCTGGTGACTGCCGGACCATTGCTTTTGGGCCGGGCAAAGGCGCATGGCGCAACGGTTCTACCCGTGGACAGCGAACATTCAGCAGTGTTTCAGGCGCTGGTGGGCGAACATATGGCCGCGGTTGAGCGCGTCATCATCACGGCCAGCGGTGGTGCGTTCCGCGACTGGCCGATTGAAAAACTGGCCACCGCGACCTTGGCAGAGGCGTCAAGCCATCCCAATTGGGACATGGGCCAGCGGATCACGATTGACAGCGCTTCGATGTTCAACAAAGCGATGGAGCTGATTGAAACGAAAGAGTTTTTCAACGTATCACCCGATATGATTGAAGTGCTGGTGCATCGTGAAAGCCTGATCCACGCAATGGTGGGGTTCAACGACGGTGCGCTGATGGCCCATGTGGGACCGCCTGATATGCGCCACGCGATCGGCTACGCCTTGCATTGGCCAGAGCGCAAGTCGCTGCCGGTCGAACGGCTCGATCTGGCCAAAATCGGTAGCCTGACGTTTGAAGCGCCTGATCATGCCCGCTACCCCGCTCTGGGCATTGCCAAGCGGGTGATGGAAGAGGGTGGTTTGTCGGGGGCTGTCTTTAATGCCGCCAAGGAACGTGCGCTGGACGGCTTTATCGCGGGTGATATCGGATTTCTGGACATGTCGCGCGTCGTATCCGCGACGCTCGACAAAATGTCATCACAAGGTGGGCTGCAAAACGCCCAGATCACCCTAGATAATGTGCTAGAGACTGACAGGTTGGCGCGCATTTATGCCGCTGAAACCTTTAACCAATTGGGATAACGCTTTGGATCTGATGCAGTTCGTGCCGATATTCGGCAACTTCGCCTTTATGATCGTGGCCTTCGTGGTGGCGCTTTCGGTGATCGTGGCGATCCACGAATATGGCCACTATATCGTGGGCCGCTGGTGCGGAATCCACGCCGAGGTGTTTTCCCTGGGGTTCGGGCCGGTGATCTATAGCCGGGTCGATCAGCGGGGTACGACCTGGCAGGTCGCGGCCTTGCCATTGGGCGGCTACGTCAAGTTTCTGGGTGATGCGAATGCTGCCAGCGTCGGAAGCGATGGCGCGGTGGCCGAGACGGACATGCGCCGCACGATGCTGGGTGCACCGCTTTGGGCGCGCACCGCAACGGTGGCGGCGGGGCCTGTGTTCAACTTTGTGCTGGCAATTGCGATTTTCGCAGGCTCGATCATGTATCAGGGCCGTTCGGTTGATCCGCTGACATTCGGGGAACTGCGGCCATTGCCGGCCAGTTTTGCCTCGGATCTGCGTGAAGGGGATGTGATGGTCGCCGTTGAAGGTGTGCCATTCGCGGATACCGACCGCGCGGTTGCGATCTCTGATCTGGTACCGGTGCAGGAGCGTTTGGACTATACGGTTCTGCGCGATGGCGATGAAATCACCGTGGAGGGGCCATATTATTTCCCGGCTGCTGTTTCGAGTGTCAGCCCAAGGTCGGCTGCCGACGACGCCGATATCAAGATCAATGACGTAATCACCGCCATCAACGGAGAGCCGGTTTTCGCCTTCGTTCAAGTGCAGGATATCGTTCTGGACGCAGACGGTGCCCCGCTGGAGTTTGAGATTTGGCGCGACGGTGAAACGCTGACGAAAACGATTGCCCCACGCCGGGTCGATCTGCCCAACCCCGAAGGCGGGTTTGAAACGCGCTGGCTGATCGGGATCACCGGCACGATTTTCTTTGAGGAAGAAACCGTCGGTGTCGGCCCATTCGAGGCTATAAGCCTTGGTGCGCAGGGGCTTTGGACAACCGTGACCACATCTTTATCGGCGATGCAGCATATTTTGTTCGGGCAGATTTCAACCTGTAACCTGTCCGGCCCCGTGGGGATCGCCGAAACCAGCGGGTCAATGGCAGAGCAGGGTGCGCAAAGCTTTATCTGGTTCATCGGGGCGCTGTCGGCGGCTGTGGGTCTGATCAACCTGTTTCCGATCCCCGTTCTGGATGGTGGACACCTTGTTTTCTATGCCTACGAGGCCGTCACCCGCCGCAAGCCAAGCGATCGTGCTGTGCAGGTGTTCATGTTCGTGGGCCTGTCGCTGATCCTGTCGTTGATGATGTTCACCATCCTGAACGACACCATTCTGTGCCCATAGGAAAACTGCGCATCGGCAGACGAAATAGACCTTCTGGCGTTTTGACATCCGCGCTTATTGTCGCTACTCAAATAACAAACAATTTATAAGCACGGGCGGTCGAAATGAAGACAGGTGTGGGGCGCGCTTTCGCGCGAGGTGTTTCAGCAGCGCGGTCGATTTGGATGGCGCTGTGTATTGTGGTGCTGGCAGCAGGGGCCGCGAATGCCCAAAGCTTTGTATTCAGCAGCTTTGACATCGAAGGCAATCAGCGTGTTGCTGACGGAACTATCCTGACCTTTGGCGGTTTGCAGCCCGGTGTCGCGCTTTCGACGGCTGACCTGAACGAAGCAGGCCAAGAGATCCGTGCATCCGGTTTGTTCGAAACCGTTGATCTGGTCCCGCAGGGCAACCGGCTTGTGATCCGGGTGGTCGAATACCCAACGATCAATCGGATCAACATCGAAGGCAACAGCCGCCTGCGCGATGCAGAACTGCTGACGCTTGTGCAATCGCAGCCGCGCCGTGTTTTCACGCCGACCCAGGCCGAAGCCGATACTGCCGCCATCACCGAAGCCTACGCGCGGCAGGGCCGCATCAACGCGACCGTGACACCGCGGATCATTCCGCTAACGGACAACCGCGTCGATCTGGTGTTTGAAGTGGTCGAATCTGCCATTACCGAGGTTGAGCGCATCACCTTTGTCGGCAACCGCACTTTCTCGGAGCGGCGCTTGCGGCGTGTTCTTGAAACCAAAGAGGCCGGCATTTTCCGGGTTCTGGTGGGGCGTGATACATTTTCGCCCGACAGGGTAGCGCAAGACCGCGAAGTCCTGACCGACTTTTACCGCTCTCGCGGGTTCATTGATTTCGTCATTCAGAACGTGGACGTCTCCTTGACGCGTGAACGCGACGCTTATCTTGTCACCTATAATCTGCGCGAAGGGCAGCGATTTGCCTTTGGCAACGTTTCAGTCTCAAGCGAGATCACCGGCGTGAATGCCGCCGATTTCGAAGATGCGGTACGTGTCCGGGCGGGTGCCATGTACTCGCCAGAGCCGATTGATAGCGACATTACGCGTATCGAACGTCTGGCAGTGCAACGCGGTTTGCGCTTTGTTCAGGTTGAGCCGCGCTTGTCCCGCAATCCGCGTGATCTGACCGTCAACGTTGAATATGTGCTGGTCCCCGGTGAGCGTATCTTTATCGAGCGTATTGATATCGAGGGCAACGGCACGACCCTCGACCGGGTTATCCGCAACCAGTTCCGGTCGGTCGAGGGCGATCCGCTGAACCCCCGTGAAATTCAGGAAAGCGCGCGCCGCATTCGTGCATTGGGCTTTTTTCAGGGTGTTGATGTCGATACGCGTCCTGGTTCCACGCCAAACCAGCGCATTGTCGATGTTGATGTGACCGAAGGGCCAACCGGGACGCTGACCTTTGGTGCGAACTTCAACACCGACACCGGCGTCAGCCTGCTGGCATCCTACCGTCAAAGCAATTTCCAAGGGCGCGGACAGCGGTTGACAAACACGCCGGAAGTTAATTTTGCTTCCGCCGCTTTGGCTTTGGCTTTACCGAACCGCAGCTTCTTGGCCGCGATCTGCGTGGGTCCATTGATCTGTCGTATTCCACCACCGACAATGAAAACGCGCTTTACGATACTGAAACACTGCGGTTCAGCCCCGCAATGAGCTTTCCTGTCAGTGAACTGGGCCGTCTGTCGCTGTTCTACGCACTTGAATACACGGACCTGACGGACGTTTCGTCCAACGCCAGTGAGGTGATCCGCCAAGAGGCCGAAGTCGGGGGCGTTTGGACCAATGCCATCGGCTATACCTACAGCTTTGACAACCGCCGGACTGGGTTGAACCCGAATGCGGGGGTCGTGCTACGCTTTGGTCAGGAATTCGGGTTCGGGGATACGCAATTCATCAAAACCACCGCTTTGGCGGGTGCTGAGACCAAGGTTCTGAACGAAGAAGTCACCCTGCGTGCCACGTTGGAGGCCGGGTTGCTGAGCTATCAAGACGGCAACAGCCGCGTCACGGATCGGTTTTTCCTCGGCAGCCGCCTGATGCGCGGATTTGAACCCGGCGGTATCGGTCCACGCGACGATGACTCGGATGATGCCTTGGGCGGAAATGCGTTTTCCGTGCTGCGCCTTGAAACGGAGTTCCCGCTGGGTCTGCCCAGCGAATACGGGATCACCGGTGGCGCATTCATCGACTATGGCTCAGTCTGGAATGTGGAAGAGACGTTCGGACAGGACGTCATTTACAACGACTTCATCGGCCGTTCCGTTGCTGGCCTGTCGATTTTCTGGACAACGCCGATTGGTCCTTTGCGGTTTAACTTTACCGAACCGCTTGATGTTCAGGACCGTGACGAAACACGCAGCTTTGATGTGACAATCTCAACGAGTTTCTGATGGTTTTGCTGCGCGCAATTGTCGTTTGGTTCTTGCTGGCGCTTCCGGCAATGACCCAGCAAGCGTCGCCGCCTGTGTTGATCATTGACAGTGAACGCCTGTTTATTGAAACCCTTTATGGGCAGCGTCTGGCCTCTGAATTGGCAGAGCAAGCCGCTGAATTACAGGCGGAGAACGACAGGATCGTTGAATCGCTGACACTGGAAGAACGCAGCCTGACCCTGCGGCGTCCCGAAATGGACCCCGAAGCGTTTCGCGCCGAGGCCGAAGCATTCGACAACAAGGTCCAGGATGTGCGGCGGGCGCGCGATGCCAAGAACGTGGAGTTACAGGTCGCGACCGCCGAGGCCCGGTCCCGTTTTGAACAGCAGGTTCAGGGGATTGTGGCCAATATCATGCTTGAACGTGGCGCGTCTTTAGTGATGGAACAGCGCAATGTCGTGCTTTCTGTCCGTGCGGCCAATATCACCGACGACGCCATCGTGCGCATTGATGCAGAATTGGGCGACGGCGCAGAGTAGCGCGCGCTTGCCGCCCATTGCACGACTTGCTAGTCATATCGGCAGGCGGCCACGGGGCGGCCAACCAATGATAAGGAGCCGCCCGGCATGACTGACGCTGTCACCACCGCTGACATTCAGCTGATCCAGAAAATTCTGCCGCATCGCTATCCGTTCCTGCTGGTCGACAGGGTGCACAGCATCAATGGCACAACCTCGGCGGTGGGCATCAAAAATGTCACCATGAACGAGCCGCATTTTCAGGGGCATTTCCCCGGTAACCCGATCATGCCCGGTGTCACGATTGTGGAAGCGATGGCTCAGACCACTGCCGTGATGGTGGGCGCATCACTGGGACTGACAGATGGCAATCTGCTGGTGTATTTCATGGCGATCGACGGCTGCAAATTCCGGCGCAAGGTTGTGCCGGGTGACGTGCTTGAGATGCATGTCGAAACCACACGGGGCAAACCCGGTGGCAAGGTCTGGCGCTTCAAGGGGATTGCAACCGTTGATGGTGAAATGGCCGCCGAGGCCGAATTTACCGCAATGATGGATATGCAGGGCTGATGGGCGACATCCACCCATCTTCGGTCATCGCCGAAGGCGCGCAGATCGGCGCAGATTGCGTCGTCGGGCCATTTTGCGTGATCGGACCCGATGTTGTGCTTGGCGACCGCGTTCACCTCAAAAGCCATGTTGTCGTTGATGGTGATACGCATATTGGAGCGGACACTGTCGTGTTTCCTTTCGCGGTGATCGGCGAAATCCCACAGGATTTGAAGTTCGACGGCGAAAAATCCCGCCTTCGGATCGGTGCGCGCAACCGTATTCGCGAACACGTCACGATGAATACCGGCACCACTGCAGGCGGTGGCGAAACCCGCATTGGCGATGATGGGCTGTTCATGGCGGGCTGTCATATCGCGCATGACGCCCAGGTCGGTGACCGGGTCATCGTGGTCAATTCCTCTGCCGTGGCGGGGCATTGCATCATTGAGGATGACGTGATCATCGGTGGTCTTTGCGGCGTGCATCAGTTTGTGCGGATCGGACAGGGTGCGATCATCGGCGCTGTCACGATGGTGACAAAGGACGTGGTACCGCACGGTCTGGTGCAGGCGCCGCGTGGCGTGTTGGATGGTCTCAATCTGGTGGGGCTCAAGCGCAAGGGCGTGGCCCGTACTGATATCACGGCCCTGCGCGCGGCCTTTCAGATGCTCAAGGATGGTGAAGGCACATTTCAGGATCGGGCCCGTCGACTGGCCGATGAAAGCGACAGCGCCTATGTGCAGCAAATGGTGGCGTTTATCTTGGGCGACACCGACCGCAATTTTCTGACACCGGGCTGATGCTGGCGCTGATCGCGGGCACCGGTGATCTGCCACCTGCGCTGGTTGCGCGACTATCCAAGCGCCCCCTGATCTGCGCGATGGAGGGGTTTCGCCCCGCCTTGACACCTGAGCTGACGTTTCGGATTGAACACTTGGGGGGTTTCTTGAACCGGTTGCGCGCGCGCGGTGTGACACAGGTGTGTCTGGCCGGCGCCGTGACACGGCCAAGCATTGATCCGACAGCGATTGATGAGGCGACCAAACCGCTTGTGCCACGTATCATGCAAGCGATTGCCCAAGGTGATGACGGTGCCTTGCGTGCAATTATCGCAATTTTCGAAGAGGGCGGGTTTGCTATCAAGGCCGCGCATGAGATTGCACCCGATTTGCTGCCGCAACAGGGTGTTCTCAGCCGAAGGCCCATTACCTTTGATCATCGTCAGGATGCCGTCACCGCCGAGCAAACCATCGCAGAGATGGGCCGTTCAGATACCGGGCAAGCGTGCATCGTCCGCAACGGTCGCATTTTGGCGCGCGAGGGACAGGCGGGAACCGACGCGATGCTGGACCGGTTCGGGCCAAGCGATGATCCATTGTGGGGCGCGGTCGATGGGCTTAGTGCGGTATTGGGCACTGCGGCGGAATGGTTGAGCGGCGCCGACGGCGAGCCGACGGATGCACGCGGTGCGATCCTGTTCAAGGCGCCCAAGCCGGGTCAGGACCGCCGCGCCGATCTGCCGGTCATCGGGCCGCAGACCGCCAAACGGGCGTCGGCGACGGGGCTGGCAGGGATCGTGATCGAGGCGGGCGGCGTCATGGTGCTGGATCTTACCGAAGTTCTGGCAACGTTGGATCAAGCGGGCCTGTTCTTGTGGGTGCGGCCCAAGGGGGGCGTGTGAAAGTCTTTGTCATCGCGGGTGAGGCGTCGGGCGACAAGCTTGGGGCGGCCTTGATGGTCGGCCTTCAGACGTTGCGCCCCGATGTGACCTTCGATGGGGTCGGTGGGCCGTTGATGCAGGCCGAGGGGCTGCAAAGCCGGTTCCCGATGGAAGAACTGAGCGTGATGGGATTGGCCGAAATCCTGCCAAAATACCGGGCGCTGAAAGCACGTATCAGGCAAATGGCAGAGGCTATTCTGGCTGACCCCCCTGATGTTCTGATCACGATCGACAGTCCTGATTTTTGCCTGCGCGTCGCGCGGTTGGTGAAGGCCGCAAGCAACATTCGAACCGTACACTATGTCGCGCCAACGGTGTGGGCCTGGCGTCCCAAACGCGCCGAGAAGATGGCAAAACATATTGATCATGTGCTGGCGCTTTTTCCGTTTGAGCCGCCCTTGATGCAAGCCGCCGGAATGGACTGCGACTTTGTTGGGCATCCGGTTGTGGCTGATCCTGTCGCGACGGATGAAGACGCCGCCGCTTTGGGCGATGGCACCGTCGTGCTGGTTCTTCCCGGCAGCCGCAAGGGCGAAGTGTCTCGACTGGCGGACAGGTTCGGCGACGCTGCCGCACGGATCGCAGCGGCCATCCCCGATGTCCGGTTTGTCATTCCAACAACGCGCGGGGTGCACGACATGGTGCAGGGCCGGGTCGGCAGTTGGCAGGTACCGGTGACGGTGCTGGCGCCGGGATCACCGGACAAGGCGGCGTGGTTCAGGCGCGCGGATGTGGCGCTTGCGGCGTCCGGCACGGTGTCGCTGGAACTGGCGGCAAGTGCGACGCCAATGGTGATTGCCTATGATATGGCGTGGCTCAGCCGGATCATCATCAGCCGTATGTTGATGGTGGATACCGTCACCTTGGTAAATCTTGTCAGCGAAACGCGCGTTGTGCCGGAATTTATCGGTGCCGCCTGTCAGCCGGGGCCTATTGCCGACGCGGTGCTGGACGTGCTGGCCGACCCGGACGCCCAGCTTGCGGCGATGGCGGTGACCATGGAACGCCTGGGGCAGGGTGGTGAGGCACCGGGGTTACGCGCGGCGCGTGCGGTTTTGCAGCGGCTTGAACAGGCGACCATCCAGGATCAGCAGACCCAAGGCAAGGATCGCAAAACCGATATAGGCGCGCAGGGGCAGGGCCTCTCCTAGAACAAGGGCGCCCAGCACGATTGCGACGGGCGCGACCATCAAGGTACACAGCATCAGGTTGCCGCTGCCCGCCATCGCAAGGACCCGGTAATACAGCATAAAGGCAATCGCCGTTGCGACGACGGCGTAGTAGGCGATTGCGGCCCATGTCTGCGGTTGCAATGACAGCGTGATGGGGCCTTCAATCAGCCATGCCGCCGGAATGGTGATGATACTTGATCCGGTCAACATCCCGGCGGCGGCGACCTGCGGTGTCAAATGCCCAAGTTTCTTGCGCGCCCAGACACCGGCCAGCGCATAGCTGATCGTGCCGGCAATGACGGCCAGTTGCCCCAGTGAGCGGATATCGAAGTTCTTGAATGCGGCCAGTCCGATGGCGGTCGAGACGCCGATGAACCCCATCAACACGCCGGTCGCCTTGCGTGCGGTCAGGCGTTCGTCGGCGAAAAAGATCGCGGCGGCCATGACGCCAAAGATGGCGGTCGCGGCATTCAGGATCGAGGTCAGCCCGGTTTCAATATGCAACTGTCCCCAGGCCATAAGGCTGAAGGGGATCACATTGTTCAACAGGCCCATAACCAAAAATGCACCCCAGACGCGCAGGCCCAACGGCACGGCAAGGCGGCGGATCAGGACGTAGGCCCAAAGGATCAGCATGGCCCATCCGGTGCGATGGGCGACGGCCGTCAAAGGCCCGATTTCATCAAGCGCTATGCGGATCGACAGAAACGATGCGCCCCAAATCAGTGAGAGAAGCAAAAGCTCGGCCCAAGCGCGCGGCGATATGGTTTTCTGGACCGGTGTCATGGCGTGACATGATCGGTTTGCACGCGATCACGCAACCCGGATCATGCGGGAGGGCAAAGAAAAAGCCCCGCCGGATTGGGCGGGGCTTGATGG
>CBDTVH010000028.1:0-11652 GCA_965363665.1 uncultured Yoonia sp.
GACGACGGTGGCACCCAGCGCGCGCAAGCGGTCAGCGAAACTTTCAGGAACAGTATCGGCAAGGTGAATGCGCGCCCTAGCCCCGGCATCGCGTGCGCCTGCCGCTACACCCATTCCATGATTGCCAGCACTTGCGCAAACGAAGGTCTGCGACGCGACAAAGTCCTTTGCCGCTGGTGTGTTCATGGCGTCAGGTGTCAGGGCCTGCCCCGTCGATGCGCGCCACTTGTCATCCAGGATGCGTGCGACCGCATAGGGCGCACCCAATGCTTTGAACGCCCCCAAACCCAAGCGATTGGTTTCATCTTTGGCCATCACCAAGCAGCCGTTGGGACCGATGATCGTTCGCAAAGGCGAGCTTTCATAATCAGCCCGCGCCTGGAAAAAACGCCGGGCGGCGGCAAAATCAGGGGCGAATTCGAGGGTATCATCGTGGTTCATGATGAGGACACTAACCCAGTTTTTTGCCCCCGACTATGACCAGCCCGATGGATTCTTGCTGCAAGTCCGCACTTTTGCGGTAAGCTTGCTTGACGGCTGCATGCCCCTGATTGGACCTTTCGATGACGACCGACCCAGAACGGGGCTTTCCCGACGCTGAATTTGCGGCCCGCACCGCAAATGCGCAGGCGTTGATGGCGCAGTCTGATCTTGCGGGTCTGCTTTTGATGACCGAACCCGAGGTCCGCTATTTCACCGGGTTTCACACGCTGTTCTGGCAAAGCCCGACGCGGACTTGGTTTCTGTTTGTTCCCGCCGATGGCAAACCGATAGCGGTTATCCCTGAAATCGGGGCCAATCTGATGCGGGAAACGTGGATTGAGGACATCCGCACGTGGGCTGCCCCTGCCCCCGACGATGATGGTATCGGGCTTTTGACGGACTTGCTGACGCCATATGCCAAAACGGGGAACGCAATCGGTATCCTGAAGGGGCATGAGACCCATTTGCGTATGCCGCTTGCCGAATTTGAGCGCTTATCCAAGGGACTTGAGGGGCTGCGCTGGGGTGATGCCACTAACATCATCCGCAGCCTTCGGATGACCAAATCAGACGCTGAGATTCAAAAGATACGGCATATTTGCTCAATCGGTTCGCGCAGCTTTGCGGCGGTTCCACAATTTGCAGCGGCTGGTGCGGCCCTTGAGGATGTTTTCCGCACCTTCCGTACAGAGGCATTGGCGCAACGCGCGGATGATGTGCCCTATCTTGTGGGCGGGGCAGATACGGATGGATATCGCGATGTCATATCACCGCCCACGCGCAGGCCCCTGCAAAGTGGTGATGTGCTGATGTTGGACACCGGTGCCACCTGGGATGGCTACTTTTGTGATTTCGACAGGAATTGGGCCATTGGCACGGCGGATGATGCGTCACGCCAGGCGTATGATGTCCTGTGGCAGGCGACCGAGGCAGGGATTGCCGCCGCGCGGCCCGGGGCCACATGCCGCGATGTCTTTGAGCAGGTGCAAACCGTCATTTCGAGGGCTGACACATCGGGTGGCGATATTGGCCGCCTGGGTCATGGGTTGGGTATGCAGTTGACCGAATGGCCGTCGATTTCCGCTTGGGACGAAACGGTGCTGGTTGAAAATATGGTACTTACGATTGAACCGTCGCTGTCGTACGGTGATGGCAAGATAATGGTCCATGAGGAAAACATCGTACTGCGCTCCGACCATGCGGAGATCTTGACTGACCGTGCTCCCCCGCACCTGCCGGTTATCTGAGGATTTTGATGTGAAGCTTGATTTTGACACGGACAACGGGATCGGCACACGCGCGAATTTGGGCGTCATTGTGCTGCAAGCGGATGAAACGCTTGAGAATGAATTTCGCCAGATGATCCCTGACAGGGACACAGCACTTTACGTCAGTCGCATACCCATGGTGCCGGATATCACGCCAGAAACACTGGCACGCATGCAGGCCGATATACCCAGTTCTGCCAAACTTCTTCCGGCACTTGAATTTGATGCGATTGGATTTGGCTGCACTTCGGCTTCGGCGGTGATCGGACCTGCCCAAATCACAGCCGCAGTCAGGCAGGTTTGTCCCACGGCACAGGTCACAAACCCGCTGAGCGCAATCATCGCCGCAGCCAGGGCGTTGGACGCACGCAGGATCGCGTTTATCACGCCCTATATTGCCGATGTCTCTGCCCAGATGCGTGACGCGTTGCGGCACGCCGGCATTGAAATTTCCAGCTTCGCATCGTTCGAGGAAGGTGACGACCGCGTCGTTGCCCGGATTGCGCCCGCATCAATTCTCAATGCAATTCAATGTTTTGCGGAACACTCTGCATGTGATGCAGTCGTGGTATCCTGCACAAATCTGCGCACCATTGACATTATCGCCGAGGCCGAAGAGAAAGTGGGGGTGCCAGTAATAACAAGTAATCAAGCACTTGCATGGGATATGCTTCGCCTCGCCGGCGTTCCACCCTTGCGCCCAAATTTAGGGCGGCTCTTCACTCTATCCAACGATCACCTCGCGAAAGTATCGCTTGAGGGTTGCGTGGAGAACATGGGGTCGCTTTAGTATGTTTGGCAGAATTGAAGAATCTACCACCACGTCATCAAGGAGATGCCAAATTGGGCAGTACCAGTAATCACGGCGCGTTCGTCGAATTTGAGCGCGTACAGAAGAGTTATGATGGCGAAACGCTCGTTGTAAAAGACCTCAACCTCTCAATGCCGAAAGGCGAGTTTTTGACAATGCTCGGGCCCTCGGGTTCCGGCAAGACGACCTGCCTGATGATGCTGGCCGGGTTTGAAACGGCGACGCATGGCGATATTCGTCTGGATGGTAATCCAATCAATAACATTCCGCCGCATAAACGCGGCATCGGGATGGTGTTTCAGAACTACGCCTTGTTTCCGCATATGACCGTGGCAGAAAACCTGTCGTTCCCGCTTGAGGTTCGTAAAATCGGCAAGTCCGAACGCGAGGCAAAGGTGAAACGTGCCCTTGATATGGTCCAGATGGGCGATTTCGGCGGACGTAGACCCGCCCAGCTTTCTGGCGGTCAACAGCAGCGTATCGCTTTGTCGCGCGCCTTGGTCTTTGAACCGGAACTGGTCCTGATGGACGAACCTTTGGGTGCGTTGGACAAACAACTGCGTGAAACGCTGCAATTTGAAATCACACGGCTGGCCCATGACCTTGGGATCACCGTTGTCTACGTCACGCACGACCAGACCGAGGCCTTGACGATGAGCGACCGGGTTGCCGTGTTCGAGGCTGGCCGCATCCAGCAACTGGCCCCGCCTGATGAACTCTACGAGGCGCCGATCAACAGCTTCGTTGCGCAATTCATCGGCGAAAACAATACGATGGAAGGCGTTGTGACTGCCGTGAACGGTGATGTTTGCACCGTCAAGCTGGACAGTGGCGACGTCATTGACGCAAAGCCGATTAATGTATCCGCCGTCGGTGAACGAACAAAGGTGTCCATCCGCCCCGAGCGCGTTGAATTCAACCGCGACCGGCTGCACGCCAATGCCCACACACTCAAAGCCGAAGTGCTTGAGTTCATATACATGGGCGACATTTTTCGGACCCGCTTGCGCGTGGCAGGAATGGACGATTTCATCGTCAAGACCCGCAACGCGCCGGACCAGCGCCGACTGACACCAGGCGAACAGCTTGAGATCGGTTGGCTGCCGCAGGATTGCCGCGCCTTGGATGCCTGAGGCGTAAAGGAATAGGGACAATCCGCTGCGTCTGGCGGCCGTCCCTGACTTAGAAAACCAGACGCCACGAATGGGAGAAAGAAATGAAAAAATCAATAGCTTTGGGCACATCAGCGATTGTTGCAATCGCTGGTTTTGCCTACGCAGAAGGCCATATGGCCAGTGACATGACGCTTGTAAGCTGGGGTGGCGCCTATCAGGCCAGTCAGCAGAACGCCTATGTCGAACCCTACCTTGAAAACAACCCCGGTGTGACGGCTGTTTGGGACGAAAGTTCTTCTGAAGCCGTTGCAAAGCTGCGCGCCATGAACGAAGCTGGCAACGTCACTTGGGACGTTGTGGATGTTGTTGCCGCCGATGCAATCCGTCTGTGCGACGAAGGCCTTGCGATGGAAATCGACCACGATGAGGTCTTGGCCGAAGGTGATGACGGATCTTCCGCATCCGATGACTTCGGTGATCTGATCGTATCGGACTGCTTCATTCCGCAGATCGTCTATTCGACCACCTTTGGCTATCGCGATGATCTGGTCGGTGACACACCACCATCCAGCGTCTGTGACGTGTTCGACCTTGAAGCCTATCCCGGCATGCGCTCGCTTGAGCGGAACCCGATTGCCAACCTTGAGTGGGCGTTGATCTGTGATGGGGTCGATATCGCTGACGTTTATGATGTGCTTGAAACCGAAGAAGGCCAGGACCGTGCCTTTGCCAAGCTCGACACAATCAAGGACAGTGTGATCTGGTGGTCTGCCGGTGCCGACACACCACAGCTGTTGGCTGACGGTGAAGTCGTCATGGGCTCGACCTACAATGGCCGCCTCTTCAGCTTGATTGAAGAGCAGGACCAGCCTGTGTCCATGCTTTGGGACTGGCAGATGTTCGACCTTGACGGCTGGATCATTCCAGCAGGCCTGAGCCCCGAGCGTGAAGCACGCGCACTCGACTTTGTCCGCTTTGCCACAGACACACAGCGTCTGGCAGATCAGGCCAAGTATATCAGCTATGGCCCTGCCCGTGCATCGTCTGCGCCCTTGGTCAGCACGCACGCTGAGTTGGGTATCGAAATGGCACCACATATGCCGACTGATCCCGCAAATGCGCAAAACACCTTCTTGTTCAACTACGAGTGGTGGGCTGACTACCGCGACGATCTGGATGCGAAATTCCAGGCGTGGCTGGCACAATAAGTGAAATAACGTGGGCAGGCATTTGCCTGCCCACGGTTCTTTAGGAAACGGTTTTTATCATGACAGACGCCCCAGGCACGATCGTCGCCGCCGATGGCCGCCCCCTCAAGGCGAGCCTGAACCGCGCGTTAAGGCGCGAAAAACTGCGCGCTTTTCTACTGATCCTGCCATTGCTGGCATTTGTCGTGATTTCATTCATCGCCCCGATTTTCGATATGTTGTTCCGCTCGGTGCAGGACGACATCACCTCTCGGACCTTGCCGGAAACAGTCATCGCATTAGATGATTGGGACTACAGCGCCGCAGAACCGCCCGCCGAGGGCGTCTATGAGTCACTATATTTTGATATGTTCTTTGCCGCAGAGGCCAAGAAACATACCGCTTTGGGCAGTCGCCTGAACTATGAAACCACCGGTATTTCCTCGCTGTTCCGGCAAACGGGGCGTGGTCTTGACGACTTTGGCGAAGACGTCATCGAAGCGATGGAAGACGCAAGCCCCGCTCTGGATGACAGCGCGTTCTGGGCAAACGTCTTTTTGACGGATGACAGCAGCGCCGGCAGCAATGCCGCAAGCGCGCGGGCATGGGCATCATCCATCGCGGACGAAGGCCTGAGGTTGCCCGCCGACACATACCTGTCTGACGAAGCCGCAGCGGCCTTTCCCAATGCAGCAAAGCAATATGCGGCATTCGCGATGTTCACCCACATCATCGACGAAGATATTCCAGCTGAAGAGGACCCATGGGAATCAGTTTGGTTGGCCCTGGCCCAAGACCTTACTTCGGGTGATGTGACTTACACCGGCTTTGGTGCAGACGAGCTCGCCGCCGTTAAGGCCGCGGTTGCAGCACCCATGGCTGATTTCTCTTTTGCCGCGTCCTTTCTTGAACAAGACGACGATTGGGCGGACCCCGAGGTTTGGGGCACGATCAAGACGTTCTCATCTCCTTACACCGCGGGATACTTCTTAACGGCCATCGACCTTGAGCTTACACCGGATGGAATGCAGGTCGTTGACGAGGACGTGCAGATCTACATCACCCTGTTCTGGCGTACCCTTTGGATGTCGATGACGATTACGTTTTCCTGTGTCCTGCTGGGTTATCCAATCGCTTGGTTGATGGCCAACCTGCCAGATCGCAAAGCGAACCTGATCATGATCCTGGTGTTGCTGCCGTTCTGGACATCGCTGCTGGTGCGCACATCCGCCTGGAAGGTCTTGTTGCAACAACAAGGGGTCATCAACGACACGCTGGTCTGGATCGGCCTTGTCGGGGATGGGTCGCGATTGGCGTTGATCAACAACGCGACTGGCACGATTATCGCGATGACGCATATTCTGCTGCCCTTCATGATCCTGCCGCTTTATTCGGTGATGAAAGGTATCCCGCCCACGTACCTACGCGCCGCCAAATCCTTGGGTGCTACCGACTGGACCGCATTCTGGCGGGTATATTTCCCGCAATCGGTCCCGGGGATCGGGGCGGGCTGCATCCTCGTGTTCATCCTGTCGATCGGCTATTACATCACGCCCGAGATTGTCGGCGGCACCAAGGGTGTCTTTATCTCCAACCGGATCGCCTATCACATTTCGTCGTCGCTTAACTGGGGATTGGCCGCGGCTTTGGGAACCATTCTGCTGGTGGTCGTCCTGGCACTTTATTGGGCCTACGACCGGATCGTCGGCATCGACAACGTGAAATTGGGAGGCTAACGCCATGGCATTGCCAGCATATGCATCCACCGGCCAGCGGGTGTGGTATTATTCGTTTCGCGTCATCTGCGGGTTGATCCTGTTTTTCCTGATCGCGCCCATCATCACGATCATTCCTCTCAGCTTTAACGCGGAGGACTTCTTTACCTTCACGCCGGAAATGCTGCGTCTGGACCCAGAAGGCTATTCGCTCAAGCACTACCGCGCGTTCTTTGGAACCGAAGGTTCGCCCTGGTTCGGGTTGATGGTCGGTACGCTGATCGGGGTGGCGGGGTCAGTCGCCCTTTATTTCTGGCGCGGCGTGATCAATGTGATGCCGATCCTCGTTGGTGCCGTTCTGGGTCTTGTCATCGGCAAGATGTGGGGTGTTGAAGGCACCGAATGGATGACGCCTTTGAAGAACTCGCTCAAGATCGCGCCTGTCGCGACGCTGATTTCAGTGTCTCTGGGCACATTGGCCGCGATTGGACTTAGCCAAAGCCACGTCCCAGGTCGCCGTGCGATTATGGCGATCCTGATTTCACCCATGATCGTGCCGCTGATTATCTCGGCCGCTGGCATGTATTTCTTTTATTCACGCATTGGATTGCAGGGCACCTACTGGGGTGTGGTCCTGTCGCATGCCGCTTTGGGTGTTCCGTTCGTGATCATCACTGTGACGGCCACGCTGGTGGGCTTTGACAAGTCGCTGACGCGTGCTGCCGCCAATCTTGGCGCAAACCCGGTCACAACATTTTTCCGCGTGCAGATGCCGTTGATTTTGCCGGGGGTAATCTCTGGCGGTCTGTTCGCCTTTATCACCTCGTTTGACGAGGTGGTCGTCGTGCTGTTTGTGGGATCTGTTGGGCAACAAACCCTGCCGTGGCAAATGTTCACCGGACTGCGTGAGCAGATCAGCCCGACCATTCTTGCAGCGGCGACCGTACTGATCTCGATCTCGGTTGTGTTGCTGGTCACACTTGAGTTGCTTCGCCGCAGGTCAGAGCGTTTGCGGGGCATGAGCCCAAGCTAGCAGGCCTTCACAACTTTACTTGAAATTGCCGCCGGTTCTTTTAAAACCGGTGGCAAGGGCAGGCGATGGCGTCGCCAGCATGTACCGTGCGGCCCCCTATTCATCTTCCTGAACGCCGGGACTTTTCTTTGCCGCGCAAGCGGTGGTGGGGAGCCCGTTTCCTCATGACCGTGGCGGCCTGCGACCCAAAGGAGCCATGCAATGGATCGTCCAGAATTCTACCGCTTTCATCAGGGTGAAAAGACCCTTCCCTTCGCCGATGCAGAATACGAAAGCCGCCTTGCGAAACTGCGGGCGCATATGGCCGCCGAAGGCATTGACGCCTGCGTATTCACGTCAATGCATTGCATCGCCTATTACAGCGGGTTTCTCTATTGCGCGTTCGGGCGGCCCTATGCGCTTGCCGTGACTGCATCAGACAGCGTGACATTCAGCGCAGGCATTGATGCGGCTCAACCGTGGCGCCGCGGATATGGCGACAACATCACCTATACCGATTGGGCGCGAAATAACTATTGGCGCGCGATCCGATCGGTCACAGGCACCGGAAAAACCATTGGGTTTGAAGCTGACCACCTGACGCTTGCACAAAAGACCCTGCTGGATGAATTCCTGTCCCCGAAGGCGGCGGTTGACGTAGCCCCCTCGTCGATGCGCCAGCGCATGCACAAATCGGACGCAGAAGTGGCCCTGATCAAAGCAGGCGCACAGGTCGCAGACGTGGGCGGCTATGCCATCAAGGACGCCATCAAAGTGGGGGCACGCGAAATTGACGTGGCCATGGCCGGGCGTGACGCCATGGAGCTGGAAATCGCGAAACGTTTCCCAGACGCAGAATACCGCGACACTTGGGTCTGGTTTCAGTCAGGCATGAACACCGATGGCGCCCATAACCCAGTGACCGCGCGCAAACTGACCACTGGCGATATCCTCAGCCTGAACACCTTTCCGATGATCAGCGGGTATTACACCGCGCTTGAGCGTACGCTGTTCGTCGAAACCGTTGATCCCGACAGCCTCAAGATCTGGGAGGCGAATGTCGCGGCCCATGAATATGGTATGAGCCTGCTGAAACCCGGTGCCAGCTGTGCCGAAGTCACCGAAAAGATCAACACGTTCTTCGCCGAGCGTGACCTGCTGCAATACCGCACCTTTGGCTACGGCCACTCTTTCGGGGTGCTGTCGCATTACTATGGGCGCGAAGCCGGGCTGGAATTGCGCGAAGATATCGACACCGTGCTTGAGCCGGGAATGGTCATTTCGATGGAGCCGATGCTGACGATCCCCGAAGGCCAACCGGGCGCTGGCGGCTACCGCGAACATGATATCCTTGTGATCACCCAAGACGGCAATGAAAACATCACAGGCTACCCCTACGGCCCTGATTTCAACGTCGTGTAGGCGATCAGACCCCGCTTCACTTGCCTCAGACATCAAAAAGCGCGCCGCAGTCACCTGCGGCGCGCTTACCTTAAGCGACTGGCGCTTATTTCATCGTGATACGGCCATCCGTGTAGGGCTGATAGGGCGCATTCTCGGCAATATATTCCGCCGTCACGTCAGCCAGATCTGGCCCGAAGTCATACGCATTCATCGCATCAACGAACATGCTGTAGCCGTCACCACCATTGCGGACGTAGTTATTGGAGACGACGCCATAGGTGGCCGCAGGATCAATCGGCTCACCACCGACCATGACGTCGGACACACGTGAACCCGGTTCTGCTGAAGCATCGACGGAAAAGCTCATCCCTGCTACCTGAGGGAAGCGGCCAGCGCCTTCTTCGATTTGGCCCACGCCATTTTCAAGTGCTGCGATGATCGTTTCGCCGGTCACTTCGAATGTCGACAGCGTGTTTTGGAATGGAAGCACCGTCAGCACTTCGCCCATGGTGACTTCACCGGCATCAATAGAGGCCCTCAAACCGCCACCGTTCTGAATGGCAATCTGAATCCCCTGATCTTTGACGCGGTCAAGCATCGCATCGGCGACCAAGTTGCCCATAGGACATTCCATCGCACGGCACACCGACCGATCACCCTCGATCACGTCGGCTGCATCGGCGACAACGCGGGTTTTCATTTCTTCAATGGGCCCGGCAAGCTCTGCAACGCGCGCGACCGCAGCTTCATCTTCTGCAACGCTTGCGTCCAGCAGGATCGTATCGCCGGTCGCAGACGTCACATTGCCCTCATCATCAAACACCAGGGTCAGATGTCCGATATATTTGGAATATGCGTAGGCCTGCACCACAGGCACACCGTTTACCATCGTTGGATAGGCCATCGCGCCTTCTTCTGTGTTGGAAAACAAGGTGTGCGAATGTCCGCCAACGATGGCATCAATCCCTTCAACGTTTTCCGCAATGGCAGTGTCTTTGGGCACACCCACATGGGTCAGTGCGATTATCTTGGTCACGCCATCCTCTTCCAGGGCGGCAACATCGGCGGCAAGGCTCTCGCGTTCATCGGTAAAGATGACGGCGTTGGACGGGCTGGATGTTTCAACGGTATCGACGGCCAAAGCCGAAATGATACCGATCCGTTCGCCGCCGACCTCCAGAACAACGTGATTTTCGACCTGCCCTGCAAGGATATTAGAGCTGGACACATCTATGTTGCCTGAAATCACAGGGAACGAAACGGCATCGGTCAACTTGCGAAGACCCTCATCGCCATCATCAAATTCGTGGTTGCCGACCGCCATGACGTCATAACCGATTTGTTCCATGAACTCGGCTTCGACGTCACCTTTATAGGTCGTGTACATCAGGCTGCCCTGATACTGATCCCCAGCATCCAGCAAAATGACGTTCTCGCCCGACAGCTCTTCGCGCAACTCTTCGATTTTGGTAATGACGCGTGCAATACCGCCAAAGCATTCGCCGGCTGCATTGTCTTCAGCATTACAGGTGGAGTCGAACCGGTTAATCGGTTCGATACGGCTGTGTAGGTCGTTTGTGTGGATGATGTGCAGCGTGTAGTCAGCTGCCGCCATACTGCCCATCATGGCCAGCGCACAGGTTGTCGTCATCATACGTGAAATCATTGGATCAAGTCCCCCAAAGGTTGGAATGGTTTCAGCTTGGCTAGGCGCTTTGCCAGAGTCAAACGTTATCCTTGGTCAAGCTTTTGCCGCGCTATGTAACATCCCGTTGACAGCCCACGCTTGACGATTTTTTACGCAGGGGTCATGAGACAGACATGTTGATTTTCAAAATTTTCCGGGCCGATGAATGGGCTACGTTGCAAGCCGATGGTGAAACCGTTGGCGCACCGATTGATATCGCTGATGGCTATATCCACTTTTCGACCGCCGACACTGTGGCCGAAACGGCGGCAAAGTATTTTGCAGGGGTCGAGGGGCTGGTTCTGTTGGCCGTTGAGTCCGAAGGGTTGGATCCGCTGAAATGGGAACCGGCCCGCGATGATGTCCTGTTTCCGCATCTCTATCGTCGGTTGAGGATGGACGACGTGGTGTGGTGCCAGCCGTTGCCGCTGAAAGATGGCGTTCATCAGTTTCCCGCTTTGTCATGAGGGCGCTTGAAAAAATCGGGCTTGCCGCATTGCGCCGGATTGACCCTGAGACGGCACACGGTCTGGCGCTCAGGGCATTGAACGCAGGGCTGGGACCGCGCTCGGGCCCTGTTACGTCCAATCGTTTGAAAACCCGCTTTGCGGGGCTTGAATTGCCAAACCCCGTTGGCCTCGCCGCCGGCTTTGACAAGAACGCAACGGCGCTGCATGCGCTGTCCAAAACCGGCTTTGGCTTTCTTGAGGTCGGTGCCGCCACCCCGCGCCCACAGCCCGGCAACCCCAAGCCACGCCTGTTTCGGCTGGCGCAAGACCAAGCCGCGATCAACCGTTTCGGGTTCAACAACGACGGTATGGATGCGATTGCGAACCGCCTTGCCCAGCGCCCAAAGGATGCAGTCATCGGTCTGAACCTCGGCGCGAACAAGGACAGCAACGATAAGGCACAGGACTTTGCAACCGTTCTTACGAGATGTGGGCCGGTCGTGGATTTCGTCACCGTCAAT
>CBDTVH010000029.1:0-11576 GCA_965363665.1 uncultured Yoonia sp.
ATAGGGCGTCCGGTAGGCCGGGTTCATGCGCGGCCCGTCGCGCATCATCGCGGCGGTGATCGTCAGCCCCAATTACCTGCACGTCCCGCAATTGCAGCAGATTGTGGCAACCCGCCCGATGCCGATCCTGTGTGAAAAGCCGCTGTATACAAATGCGTCCGATGCCGCCGTTCTTGATGCGCTGTTTGCGGGGTATCCGCATCCTGTTTGGGTGGCGATGGAATACCGCTATATGCCGCCAGTTGCGGCGTTGATCGCGCAGGCGGAACAGGCCACGGGCGGCATCAAGATGCTGAGCATCCGCGAACACCGCTTTCCCTTCTTGCCCAAGATCGGTGACTGGAACCGGTTCAACGCCAAGACGGGTGGCACATTGGTCGAAAAATGCTGTCACTTTTTTGATTTGATGCGCCTGATCCTGCAAGATGAACCGGTGCGCGTGTTGGCCAGTGCCGGCCAGTCTCTGAACCATATTGATGAGCGTTATGAAGGCGTTGCGCCGGATATCTGGGACAACGCCTATGTCATTCTGGATTTCGCCAAGGGCAGCAGGGCCATGCTGGAGCTTTGCATGTTTGCCGAAGGATCAAGGTATCAAGAGGAAATCAGCGCCGTCGGCCCCAAGGGCAAGATCGAAGCTTTGGTGCCGGGACCGGGGCGGTTCTGGCCCAAGTTGCTCGGCGATCCGCCGGTGCCACAGATGATCATCAGTCCGCGCGCGCCCAAGGGTCCTTATGTTTCGGAAATCCCGGTTGATCCCATGCTTCTGGAGGCGGGTGATCACAACGGCTCGACTTTTTATCAGCACCAGCGCTTTAACGCTGTGGTTCGTGGCGAAGGGCAGGTCGAGGTAACCCTGGCCGATGGGGCCAAGGCGATTGCCATGGGGTTGGCCGCGCAGGAAAGTGCGCGGACCGGGCAGGCCGTGCTGCTTTAGCTGTCAGAGGATGGCTGTTGCTGCATTTCGGGGCAGGCGTCGCCATCGCAGGTGACGTAGCTAAAGGGGATTGTGAATTGCCCATTTTCGGTCATCACGACATAGGCCGTGTCCGTCACGCGCTCAAGCTCGCCGACAACTGTGAACCCTTGTTCTTCAAACGTCAGTGAGATCGGGTCTGCGCTGACGTTTGAAGGCGCGATGAGCGCGGCGGCGCTCAGCAACATTGAACCAAGGATACCGTTTACTTTTTTAATCATTTCCCTCGCCATTATTTACTTATTACATCGTTATATGTGAGCCTCGTAGCGGCCCTGAGCAGACCGTGTCAACGCGCGATTGCCGAAATGACCGTTTTGCTTGCCTTAAAGCCAGGCATGCCAAAGTATACGCATCGTAAAGCCACGGTAGCGCCTTGTTTTGTGGGCTTTGTGGCTTTTATGTAGCCGGCTGTCCGCTTCAAACCACGTATCGCTCAGGGTCAGTGCCCCGGGTGGTTTTAGGATGGCAGGACGCCATTGTAGTATGTGGGGATTGTGGCACGCAAAAAGCCACGACAGCCATTGAAGAGCCGGGTGCCACGCTCGCGAAGTGTTGGCAGTTTGCTGCGAAAGATCGACGGGCGTTCTGTGGCGCGCGTGCAGTTTTCCGGTACTTCCGGGCAGCATTTAACGCAGGTCGACAGTTGTGTGTTCATGCGCGTCGGGCAAGCGGCAGGTCGGCAGCACTGACGCATTTGTACCAATCCCCAATTGCACCAACCTCACGCCAGCTTTCATTGTATCTTGCGTAGGCTTTTCGCACCATTCGGATAGTTCAATGCTGACAACGTGGTTCACGATATATCCGACCTGATGGCCCGGTTGACCTGTCAAAAGTACTTTGGCCGATGGGCTGTCCATCGACGCACGCCCCATGAATTCACCAAGATCAAATAAGGCGATGCTTTCGTCCGAGCGTGAAAAATACCCGCGAAACCCTGGCTTGCCGGTGTGCGTCGGTGTGACGGCAGTGGGCTGTTCAACAATGCAGTTGATCTGGGACAGTGGTATCGCCACCCGTTCGGCGGCATCGACGACCAGATACCGTTCCCGCTGCGGTGTGACATCGTGCGATGATACCTTTTCAGAGGTACCGGTGTCGTCGGCATCAGTTTCGGGCGCTGATAACTTGGCGATGTCTTGCAGATCTGCGGCAGCGTAGATTTGCGGCAGGTCTACTGCGTAAACTTGGGAACCATCTTCGCTAAGGATGATCTTTTCGATGAAGTTTCTGTCGGCCTGCCAAATCGGCAATGTGGTCTCAATGCCTTCGTCGAACGTCCCGATTTCATGGATCGCATCCACAGCGAAACCCAACACCAGATCACCGGGAAAACGAAGTGCCACCACTTCGGTCATGAGCTGCGGATCACGCTTTCCCAGTCCAAGGATTTGGACCGGACACAGAACCGGAATACGGCGGCCGTGATATGTGACTTCGCCGAGGCAGGGCCCCACCGTGATCGCGGTCTTTTGGATCGTTTGCTTGTGGATGGCGGCATATACCTCAACTGCCGGAACAGCATAGAGCGCGCCGCCGGCTGCAAACGTCAGTACCGGGTCGAGGATGCGACGCGATTGTCCGGTCATCGCGGTCGACCGCCGGACAGTGTAGAGGTCAGGCAGCGAGAACATGCGTGGAATATCGAATTGTGACACAAACTTATCGTCATAGGCAAATGCGTCGCCGAATATAGGTGCATCCGTTGATTGCGGGTTTGCGATTTCGTAAATATCATCTGATGCGACCGTTGTAATCCCGACGATCTCATCAACGAAAATCGCAAGAATCCGTTGTGCATGTTCAAGGACCACCCCAAACCGTGATTTGCCAGCGACATGCGTCAGATGTCCCAGTTTTTGCACATCAAGGACGGGAACAAGCTGTCCGCGCAATGAAATTCCGCCACGGAGCAAGGCGGATTTTTGCGGCAGCTGTTCCTCTTTGCGCACGTGAAACACCTCCAACAGGTGCTCAATAGGGATACCCAGCAAGGTATCACCTATTTGTACGATACCAAATTGTCTGAGCGCCGCTTCAGTCATGCCAATATATCACGCGTCAATCGCCGATTGAAGTTTTTGCGTCACGCCCACAACCTCATTGATTTTCTCAGCCTGGGTCTCACTCTCCGAGATGATTGCTGCGATTGTATCGGCGTTCTGGGCCAGCGTGGCTGCCTGTGCGCTGAGGTCATCAAGCACAGTATTTGCGTTTGTGGTTCCTGCCGCGAGCAACCCACTTGCGTGTTCGACATGGCGGCTGATGCCGCGCGCGGCTTCGCCGTTGCGTTCTGCAAGTTTGCGCACCTCATCGGCGACGATGGAAAATCCGATCCCGTGCTCGCCTGCGCGGGCGGCCTCGATCGCGGCGTTGAAAGCCAACAAATTGGTCTGCACCGCGATTTCACCGACGACTTCGACAATTTCTGCCAGTTCCGATACCTCACTTGATGCGCGACTGAGGTCTTGTAGGGTCTTTTCCACCTTTAACTTGTTTTGTTGGGTCAGGTCTTGTGTCGATTTCGTCGTCAGCGAAAGATCCTGTGCATCGCGTTTGATCTTGTTGCCGGATCCGGTGCCGCTTTCGATTAACGCGGCGATTTCCTGGCCGGTTTCATGCGCCTTGTTTTCAAGCGCGATAAGCTGAGAAATTTCAATACCAGATCCGATGACTTTCGTGACTTCGCCGTCCACATTGCGCACCGGGTGGTAATTTGCAGAGAGGTGGACGTCGCGATTGAAGCGCGCGATGCGACGGACACGTCCGGTAGAGCTTTCGCCTTTGCCAAGATTGAACCAAAGAGATCGGTAGTCTTCGGTCTGAACATAATCAGGCGAACAGAACATTGAATGATGCTGACCGGCGATCTCTCGCAAGGAGTAGCCGAATGTCTTGAGAAAGATGTCATTCGCCCGCAGCACATTGCCAGCCGTATCATATTCCACAACCAATTGAAGCGCATTCAAAGCGTCAAGTCTGGACAGTGTTTCCAGACCGGAAAGCTTTTGTTTGGTGATGTCGCTTGCAAAAAGTATGACGCTTGAAACGTTCTGCTTGGGATCGAAGATCGGGCTATATGCGCCATAAAGCCATATGTCTTCATCGCTTTGGTTGCGATGGCGGAATTCGCCTGTTTCACTTTCGCCGTTGATGACACGATCCCACATCTTGCGGTGCGCATCGCTTTGTTTGGCGTCATTGGCGTGAAGCGTTGACAGCTTCTGACCCGTGACTTCCTGTTCAGACACCCCAAATGCAGTGGCAAATTTTTCGTTCACGTCGATGACCGTTCCATCCGGCGCATATTCGATCATCATCTGCGTCAGGTTGATCGCCCGCATGCGTTCATCAAGCTTCATTTCGCGCATCTTGCTGGTCGTCACATCGACGAAAAACAACGCCATTTTCCAAAAGTTGCCGTTTGGCGTAAACAATGGCACGTAAACCGCCTTTATATAGACGGTTTCGCCATCGCTGGTTTGCATTTCATCCGTTTTTTCGATCCGGGTGCCTTCATGCATCCGATCCCAGAAATTACGGTAGAGCGCCTCGCTTTTCATGCGGCCTGAAAAAAGCTCTCTGAGGCTTTTGGTGGTGATTTCTTCAGGTTCGATCTTGAAAAGTTTCCGAAACGTCTTGTTTGCCTTCAGCAGCGCGCCGGAGCCATCGAATTCGGCCCGACCAATCATGTGTTCCGAGGCGGCCAGCATCGCACGGCTGTCGATATAGTCTTCGTGTTCTTCCGTGATATCTTCGCCCACCTTGATCACCTTCACGAGCTGATTTGCGGCGTCCATGATTGGGATCAGGGTTGATGACATCCACACCAGCCTTTGGTCGTTTGCGCGGTGCCGGATGCGAAGTTGCTGGGTCTTTCCTTCTGCAAGGTCTTCCCAAGTTTTCTTGTAGAGTGTCCCGCGGGCAAAGCCTTTGTCGCAGAAATCATCATCATGCATACCGATGGCATCTTCGGGAAGATGCCCCAGAATATCAGCCATCTTTTTATTCATCGCAAGGACATGGCGGTCTTTATCGAATTCACACATCGCCAGGCCCTGCCAAAGACCCCCGCTCTGCTCGATCGCCTTTTCGGCGGCATAGGTGCTGTCGGACACATCCATAAGGCATTGCAGCACCTGATTGGACTGTCCGCTGCTATCCTGAATGGGTGTGAAGATGCAGTGAAACCACACTTCTGTTCCAACGGCGGTGATGTGTTTGTAGCGTCCCTCTATGGTGCGCCCTTGGCGAAGTTTTTCCCAAAAATCAAAGTATTCCTCGGACTCGCAGACGGATTTCGGCCAGATTTTGTCGTGGTTTCGCCCCACCAGTTCGTCGCCGTAATCCTCCATCGCTGTCATCGCCCGGTCGTTGAGTGACTGGATGTTGCCATCAAGATCGAACGTGATCGTTCCGACGGCTGCGTCCATGCTTCGAAAGACCGGTGTCTGCACATTCTGATCGGCTGAGGGCGCGGTGGTCGCGACCTCGGCCAGTTGGATCAGGACATGTGTGGTTTCGCCATCCAGACCGCAGCGCATTCCGCAGATATCCCCGGTCACCGAAAGGCCCAAGGCCCCTTCAATGCTGCCCGACCAATTGCAATCCTCACCCGAGGCAAGCTTTTCCCAATAATCATCAGCGCCACCAAGGGCAGTCATTTCCGTGAATGTCGGTTGTATCGGGCTGCTGTCATCCAACCCAAGCTGCATTTGCGCTGTTGTGTTGGCTGCACACAGACCGCCTGTTTCAAGATCGAACAACAGCAAGACGTTGTCGGACAACAATTTTCCCGCGACCGGTCCCATCAGCTTTTCCAACAGCCTTTCAGGGGTGTCCGCTTCGATATTCAAGGGTTCTTCTGTCATGACCGATCCTTCACTACGGACCCTTCTCATAGACCGGTACCTTTAAGGATTTCTTTCCGTGACTGGCACATCCGGCCAATTTTTCGAATTTGTTCGCGCTTCGTCCCGGTTTTAGGAATGCATTAACCAAGCCGCGCCTATCATGGGGCATCACATAAGCGGGAGTTCGCATGAGCCTGATTGGAAACGCGCAAAAAGCACGCATCGTTCTGGACTGCGACATCAGCATTTCCGATGCGGCGGCGATTATTGAACATCGCACCGCGATTGATTTGCACCCCGCCGCTGTCGCCCGATGTGCCGCCGCGCACAACAGGTTGCAGCGCGTCATTTCGGAAGAGAGACATGTTTATGGTCTGACCACCGGCTTTGGCCCGCTTGCCAATCGTCTGGTCGATCAAAAATCTGGTGCGCTGTTACAGCAAAACCTGGTGCATCATTTGGCATCCGGCGTGGGGTCTGCCTTTGGCTGGGCGGCGGCGCGGGCCATGGTGTTCGCGCGGTTGATGTCGATCCTGCAGGGGGCGTCAGGCGCATCGGAACCTGCGATCAACGCATTGGTTACATTGATGAATTCTGAGCTTGCACCTTGGGTGCCAAGCAAGGGAACGGTGGGGGCGTCCGGTGATCTGACGCCGCTTGCGCATATGGTTTTATGCTTTCAGGGGCGCGGTGCATTCATCGACCGGCAAGGGCAGGTCATTGAAGGGCAGGCGGGGCTTGATCGCCTTGGCCTTATCCCGCTGGATCTGGCGCAGCGCGATGGGCTGGCGTTGGTCAACGGCACCTCTGCAATGACCGGGATTGCGGTGTTGAACGCCGATCAGGCAGGGCGCGCCGTGGCATGGTCTATCGCGCTGACCGGCGTGATGGCGGAGGTGCAGAATGCCCGGATGGAGGCGTGGCATCCGGCCTTTGGCATGCTGCGTCCGCATCCACGACAGATAGAAGCGGCAGCCCTGCTGCGCACCGCCGTTGCCGGTAGTCAAAGGGTGGAGTGGGGGCATTTGGCCGATCGCAGGCTAACGGATGTGCCGCGCGATACCGAGGAAAGAGCAGGGCAGGATGCCTATACGCTGCGCTGCGCGCCTCAGGTCATCGGGGCCGTTTGGGATATGCTGGATTGGCACAATCAGGTTGTCACGACAGAGCTGAACGCCGTCACCGATAATCCGATCTTTCCAGCGGAACCTGACGATGACGGCCTTGCGCTGCATGGCGGTAACTTCATGGGGCAGCATGTGGGACTAGCCTCTGATGCGATCGCAAACGGTATCTGTGTTCTTGCCGGCCTGGCTGAGCGGCAGGTGGCGCGACTGACCGATGAAACCCTGAACCGCGGGTTGCCTGCGTTTCTGCACACAGGTCCAGCCGGTCTGAATTCAGGGTTGATGGGCGCGCAGGTGACGGCAACTGCGCTTTTGGCAGAAATGCGGACCACTGGTGCGGCGTCAGTGCAATCAATCTCGACCAATGGGGCAAATCAAGACGTTGTCTCGATGGGCACCATTGCGGCACGTCAGGTTCAGAGCAAATTGGAGGCCTTGGCCCAGATTCAAGCGATACTGGCACTTGCCGTGACGCAAGCCGTGGATATCCTTTCAGAGGATGCGACGGGGCGCGCATTCTCTGAAAATGCGGTGAAGTTGTCGCGCTATGTCAGAGGCATCAGTGCACCGCTGATTGCGGATCGACCGTTGGGGCGAGACATCGAAGCAATCGCCGCAGCGTTTGCCCGGGACGTCCCGCCCTTGTGATGCAGCAGAGCTTATGCAGTCGCAGGATCAACGGTAAGGCCGACGGCCTCTGCATATTTCAGCCAGGTTTCCACTGACGACACAACCGCCCGGACTTCGATCGCGATCAGTTCGATGCCGACGAGCGAAATGCGGACGAATGCATCAATCACGATGCCCTTGTCGAGGATGCGATCCACGACCTCAGCGATCGAGGCGGATGCAATATTCTTTTCGATTGCCATTGTTTTTCTCCATGAATTAACAGCGCTTCCAGCCCCGGGATGTCCAAGGCTCAAGCTGGTGTATCACGCAGTCCATAATATTTTGTTGACCGGCACATTTAGGTCGTGAAACTTTTACCGAGTTGAATTTGTTGTCGCTTCTGCCGCCTGCGGTGCCGAAAGCGTATTGTCCCTGATCTGTCGGGCGATCAGTTCTGCAAAGTCCAGCCGCAAAGCGTCAAGCGAAATGCGGCTATCGGTGAATGATGCCATGACCGGTTCGGGGGCTGGTTCAGGTTGTGACGCTTCGCCCGGCGCGTCGCTTGGGTGGGCAAACGGTTCGATCTGGTCAGCAATTCTTTCAAATCGCGTAACGACCGTTTTCAAGGCAGTGGCAAATTGTGCAAAGCTGGTCCGTTGCGCCGTCAGGTCCAATGCTGGCATTGGGCGCTCCAGATAGGCTCTCAGTTCGCCGTGCAGCGCGCGCATCTCCCGGTGCTGTTCCGCGACCGTTTCCATCATCATTTCCAGTTGTAGTTTCTGCGGTGCGGATGCCAGCGCACTGTCGAGTCGCTGTAGCAAAGGCAGCACGTCGCTGTCTTTTGTCGCACGCGCTTCTGCTACGGTGTCAAGCCTTGAGACGATGACTTTGATGGCATTTGTGAAATGTGCCAGAAGACGCCGCTGGGCCGCATCATGTGCAACAGGGTCCAGACGCATCTCCATCCCTTTGAGCTGACTTTCAAGCCGCTCACCTTGCTGTGGCAGGATGCTGAGTTCCGTTGTCAGATCGGCAAGTTGTGTCGACAACCTGTCAATCGGGGCCACCTTATCGGTGAGCCTGTCAATTTTGGTGTGCAATTCGTCAGCTTCACTATGCGCATGGGGTTGGCCCTTAAGGCCAGCCAAATCAGCGATCGCACTTTCCATCCGCGTCAGTACGGCAGACATGGCTGTCTGGAAACGCGCCAATCCCTGCCGCTGTTCGGTCAAATCTATCACCGGATCCGGTCGTTGCGAAATGGCGGTAACCGCATCGGTCAATCCTGAAATTTTGGCCATCATCTGATCTTGTGCGGATGCAGATGCCGGCGCGTTGGTGTCTGTCAGTGTTCGCATGTCCGCCGAAATTGATTTCAGCATGTCGTCCAGTCGCGACAGTGCGGGCGTCTGTTCCAACGCCATCAACAGCTCTGTGGTGTTGTCCCGGGATGTGGTCGCGCCATGCATGGCGATCAGCGATTTCACATCGTTGGAAAGTGTCGTCAGCACCTGTTCCGTCACCTGCTGCGCTGCGCCGATGTCGTCCAGTTGTGGGGCAGTGGCATGGTTGACCTGCGCCATTTGCGCGCGCGCCATCAATCGCTCTTCGAAGTCGGCCAATGACGTTTCAATTGTTTCAATCGTCGGGATGCATGCCTGCGCTGCCAAAGGTGTCAGCGCCGCGCCGACAGTGCTGCGCAAGTCGGACATCTGCTCGATGATCGGGCTGAAATCATGCTCTGTCTGCGCATTCGATATCAGTGACGCGAGTTTGTTTTGCAGCGCCTCTGCTTTCGAGGTGTCGTTCAGCCTGCCGGTGATGTCGCGCAGACCACCTTCAAGCATGGCTTCGACGCCGTCCAGCCGGTTTTCAAGTGCGGCACTGACCGACATTTGCTGATCGACCGCGCTGAGCAGTTTATCAAGCCGCGCCTCAAGTGCATTGTCGCGTTGATCCGTGTGCTGCCGGTCTGCGAGATCGGCAATCAATGCGTCCAGTTTTGTTTCGATCCCATGGGGCGCGGGCGTATCCACGCGGGCGATGGGTCTTGCGGCACCTTTCAGGGGTTCGGGCAATTGGTCAGGGCACCCAAGCACCACGGTGCCGTCTTCAAATGCGGCCGCAAATTTGACCTGCGGGAAATCGCGCGCCTTGGACAGCGCGAAGATGGGATCGACCGCTACGTTGTTTTCAACAATATGGGTTGCGATGCCAGTTTGCAGAAGTCGCTGAATATGTTCTTGAAAGGCGTGCTCCATCGTCGATTGATCCTGTCTCGCATACTGAAAGCTTTTGGTCGTCAAGGTGACTGAAAATGGTTGATGGGATGTTACTGCGGCCCTAGATTGTTTTGCCCAATGGGCCCAGATCAAGTGCAAGATCTTCGGGCGAAAGACCGAACTTTGCGGCCAGATCGTGAATAGCGCCTTCCGCTTTCATCAGCGTCGTGCCAAGCTTTTCTTCCTGCATCGCAGTCAGCGCGCCTGCGTCCATCTGGCGGATGGCCTGCAATTCCATCAATTGACGCAGAAACTCCATCAAGCCCAAGACGACGCGGGCAAGGTCCTGCTCGATGGTTTCGGGGTCGATCTTGATACGGTCCGTGGCCCCGGTAACACGGGTGATTGCGTCGGTAAGATCGGCGGGGTCGATTGAAAGAGGCCGCGTCATAACGCACCTGCGTTGATGTCGGACATCTGGGAAAATCCAAAGGCCGGCCACAATCCGGTCACGGTCAGCAGGGTATCTGGTGTGCTATCCATAGCAAGGGCGGCGCGTGAAATACCCTGCCGGACGCGATCCGCATCAGCACGGTTCACCAAAATGTCGCAATGCGATGCATTTTGACGGTGGCGTGGCGTTGTCGATGGCAAACCAAGCCGTTTGGCCAGATCAGCAAGTTGCCGATCATGGCGGTCCTGCTGGTCACGACGGGCCTTGCGCGCCTGTAACCAGTCCCGGCCCGCATTTATCGGGTCGGATTGCTGGTCTTTGCTTTCAATCACCAAGGTGAATTGACCGCGCCCCTCAAGCTTGCGCAGTTGGTCGGATAGATTTTTGGTCTGACACAGGTCAATCGCCTCTAAAAGCGGCAACTGATGTGCGGGCGCGGTCGGCACAAACGCGATACCGGCGTCAAAGCACCTGACCTGCAACGCCAGGCGATCGCGGGCTGACGGGCTGTCATCTGGGCAACCCAACAAAAGCGCCCAGCCACCGACGCGGTGTTGGTGAACACCTGTGGGCGTCTGCGTGATGTGTCGCGCCCAGCCCAAGACCGTCATCTTGCGATGCCTGTTGGTTTGATCTTGTCAGGTGCAGCCAAGAGCAGATCAAGACCGAGAAATACCAGATCCACATCTGCAACGGTGAGCCAAAGTTCACCCCTGATCACAACACCATGGCCCAAAAGACCATCAACAAGGTCCAATAGCGTCCGGTCGTTTGACCGGATGGCGTCCTCGGGCGTGGCCATTTCAAGCGCTAATGACATTGGATGCCCCGTTCTGAAGTGTTTTCAACAGGTCGCTGGAGTATGCAGGCCAGGGCCCGGAAATGACGAAATCGAGGCCAAGGGCCTGCGCAGGCTCATGAAACCGGCGGGCCATGCGATGCAACTCTGCGACGTTTGGTGTGGTGATCAGAATGACACAATTCATCAACTGGTCCGGTTTCGGCGCGCCCGAGGGTCTGATTTGCGTGGTATGTGCCTGTAGATGCTTATGGATGTCCCGGACGAATATCTGTCTTCTGTCGCAAAGGCTGCGGCGGCCGTCGCGCCGATCGCGGACGTGATGTGGTCGTACGCCGGCGCGATGTCCGTGGCTAGGGGGCCGAGTGTGTAGAAGGGCGCCTCGTCGCACCACTCGAGCTGGTTCTTCATGTTCTCCGGGATCTTGTGCAGCGGCACGTGCCCGGGGCCCTCGTTCATGACCTGCACCGCGCGCTCCTTGGCTGTATCACATGACAACTGCGCGACATCGCATGCAGCGACGCAGGCCC
>CBDTVH010000030.1:0-11453 GCA_965363665.1 uncultured Yoonia sp.
GTATCGTCAGCAAAGCTGTCGGATGGAGCGATCGGTTCTTCTATCTTGAACACACCATCTGGATTGGTGATGAATGTGCGGTGCAGGCCCTGTTCCGGTCGGCTGTGACCGACAAGAATGGCATCGTGAACCCGGCCCGCGTGTTTGCTGCGGTCGGGATGGATCAGCCGTCACCGGTCAAACCTGCCTGGGTGCAAGCGTGGATTGATGCGGATAATACCCGCCCCTGGCCACCGCAAACTGAAGAAGCGTTGCCAGAAAGACTTCTTGCCAGCTAACGCCTTATCTGTGTCTTATCCCGTGAGGGAAGAGCAGGAATAAATATATGGCAGTGGCGAAGAAACGCATCTGGGGATGGATGGCTTTTGATTGGGCATCACAACCTTTCTACACACTTGGCCTGACCTTTATCTTTGGTCCCTATTTTGCGGTTGTCGCGACTGAGTATTTTCTGAGCACCGGATTGAATGACGGGGCCGCAAGGGCGCAATCGCAGGCGGTTTGGTCTTTGGGGCAAACTGTCGCCGGACTGATGATCGCGTTTACCGCGCCGTTTCTGGGCGCGTTTGCCGACAATTCCGGGCGAAAGATGCCCTGGATTGCGTTCTTCTCCGTTATTTACGTGGTCGCCGCCTTTATGCTTTGGGGGCTAACCCCTGACGGCACGACAATCATGCTGACCCTGATTGTGTTCTACGTGGGTTTCTTTGCGGCCGAGAGCGCGCTGAACTTTGTCAACGCAATCCTCCCATCTCTGGGCAATGATCAAGAAGTGGGACGCATTTCTGGATCAGGTGCCGCCTTTGGATATTGGGGCGGTGTGACGTCGCTGTTCATCATGCTGATCTTCTTTGCCGAGAACGATCAAGGGGTGACGTTCGTCGGGCTAGACCCTGCCTTGGGACTTGACCCCGACATGCGCGAAGGCACCCGGTTTGTCGGGCCCTTCATTGCAATATGGTACGCCATCTTTATCATACCGTTCTTCATGTTTGTGCGCGACGATCCAAAGGCGGTCACCAAATCAACAAAGCTTGGCGCTGTCTGGGGCGAACTGCTTGAGACCCTGCGCTCGGTCTTTCATCGCAAGAGCCTGTTGAACTTTCTGCTCGGGTCAATGTTCTACCGCGACGCACTGAACGCGCTTTATGCCTTTGGCGGTGTTTACGCAGCCTTGGTGCTGGATTGGCAGACCACACAGATTGGTGTTTTCGGGATCATCGCCGCAATCGCCGCGGCCATAACCACGTGGCTGTCAGGCCTTGCAGATGCGCGTTTTGGTCCAAAGCCCGTGATCAAAGTCGCGGTCTGGGTGCTGATCGGGGTTTCCGTTGTGATTGTGGGCATGTCCCGCGAAACGCTTTTCGGTGCACCGCTAGCGGAAGGGTCAGGCCTACCTGATATCATCTTCTATATCTGCGGTGTCTGCATCGGTGGTGCAGGTGGTGCGGTCTATGCCTCGTCCCGTTCCATGATGGTGCGACACACGCATCCCGACCGCCCCGCCGAAGCCTTCGGCCTTTTTGCGCTGACCGGGAAAGCCACTGCATTTCTTGCCCCAGCGCTGATAACTTTGTTCACGGTGATGACCGGTAACAATCAATTAGGGTTCTTGCCTGTAATCTTCCTTTTCCTGATCGGGCTTTTCTTGCTAAGATGGGTCAATAAAGACGGAGATCGCGCAGAATGGTCCGCTTCCTAATCGCAGCAGTACTCAGCCTTGGATTGGCCGCATGTCAGGCCGAAGAACCGCCTGTCGTCAGCCTGGCCAGCCAGAACGTGAACGACACCCGCATCGCCAAGAACCTGTTTGGTTTCATGCCAACCGGGTCAGCCCAATCACCACAACCCATAGGTGGCTACGCCCGGGGTTGTCAGGCGGGGGCACAGCAACTGGAAGAAACCGGCCCCACATGGCAGGCCATGCGTCTGTCACGCAACCGCAACTGGGCGCAGCCCAAGACGCTTGATTTCGTGCGTGACCTCAGCAGGTTTGCGGCCACCCAACCGGGATGGGAAGGTCTCTATATCGGCGATATGAGCCAGCCGCGCGGCGGGCCAATGCTGACCGGGCATCGCAGCCATCAGACCGGGCTGGATATTGACGTTTGGATGCTGCCACCCAAACGGCTCGATCTGACGGTGGCCGAGCGTGAAAATATCTCATCGGTATCTATGCGCCGTCAGTCAGGGGCGTTCACCAACAATCGCTGGACGCCACAACACGAGGCGATTGTCCGCGCCGCCGCCTCTGACCCGCGCACGGCACGCATCTTTATCTTCCCCGGCGCAAAAGTCGCGATGTGCAATTCTGCGACCGGTGATCGCAGCTGGCTGAACAAGGTGCGCCCCTGGTGGGGACACCATTATCATTTCCATGTCCGGTTGAACTGCCCCCCCGGCGCAACGGGATGCACGGACCAGACCCCACCGCCGCCCGGTGATGGGTGCGACGATGCGCAGGCTTGGGTGGATCGTATCTTGAACCCACCGCCCCCTGACCCGAACGCCCCTCCGCCGACACCACAGGCGGAACTGACGATGGCGAACCTGCCGGGTCAATGCCAAGCCGTATTGAACGCCCCGTAAATGTTGCGCCTGATATGCCTGTTGGCCCTGCTCCGGGCCGTGCCCGTCTATGCGGAAGCGACTTTTTTAGGCAGCTTCGCGTGGTCGGTGGATGACCCTGCCTTTGGCGGCTTTTCCGGGATTGAAGTGTCCGATGATGGTGCAGATTTTATCGCGCTAAGTGACCGGGGCGCTATGCTGCGCGGCACTTTCCTGCGGCAAGATCATGCAATTGTCGGAATTACTGCGCAGCCCATGCAGCGTCTGCGCGGCGCATTTGGCATACCGCTCGACGGCGCGAACAGCGATAGTGAGGGCCTTGCCGTAGCGCCGGATGGACAGCTGTTCATTTCATTCGAATCAAGACACGGGTTGCGATCATTTGGAACGGGTGACGCACCGGCATCCGGGCTTATCACCTCTCCGGCCTTTGACGAGATGCAGAAAAACGCATCGTTGGAGGCTTTGGCAATCGGCCCGGATGGCGCGCTTTATACGCTGCCGGAACGGTCAGGACTCGCCACGCTGCCGTTTCCCGTCTTCCGTTTCCACAATGGCGATTGGGATCAACCATTTGCCATACCGCGTCGCGGATACTTCTTGCCGGCGGGTGCCGATATCGGGCCAGATGGGTTGCTTTACATACTCGAACGCGATTTCGTCGGCGTCGGCTTTCGCAATCGCGTGCGACGCTTTGCCCTCGATGGAAGCGGTGAAGAAACGATCCTCGAAACCGGATTGCGCGCGCATGATAATCTGGAAGGCATCAGCGTCTGGCAGGATGCCGATGGCCTGCGCATGACCATGATTTCCGACGACAACTTTGGCAGATTTCAACGGACCGAGGTCGTTGAATACCGATTGACGGACTAGCCCGACAGGGTTAAGTCGCCCTGTCCCCGGGATCGGGGGCCAAGTGCCGCACCCTTGTCAAAACGGATTATTCAAATGACACGTATCCTTCCCGGCGTTATCGCCATGGCCACCATCGTTGTGGCGTCCAATATTCTTGTGCAATTCCTTATCCTGGATGGGCTGCTGACATGGGGGGCGTTCACCTATCCGCTGGCCTTTCTGGTCACGGACGTCATGAACCGGGTCTATGGCCCGGCTGCCGCGCGGAAGGTCGTTTTTGCGGGTCTGATTGTGGGCATCATCTGTTCACTGATCGGTAGCCAGATCATGCTGCAAGGGGACGGGTTTGAATATCCGGCGGTTGCCTTGCGCATCGCCATCGGGTCTGCGACGGCGTTTTTGATCGCGCAAATGCTTGATATCGTTGTGTTCCAACGCCTCAAGGACGGCTCATGGTGGAAAGCGCCTTTGGGCAGCACTTTGGTCGGCTCTACCGTCGATACGGCGATTTTCTTTTCCATCGCATTTGCCGCTGTTTTCAACGGCTTCAGTGCATCCGCCGCCGAAGAAGTGATGTGGGCGCAGGATGCCGCACCGTTTCTGCTGACCGGCCCGGAGATGCCGCTTTGGGTCACTTTGGCCGTCGCGGATTGGGGCGTGAAGCTGACTATTGCGCTGCTCGCTTTGGTACCGTTTCGCATCATTGTTACGCGTCTGTTGCTGCGAGGCGCATAAACACGACATCAGGTATCTTTTTACTTGAAATATACCAAATCTGTGCGAACCTCCCTTCAGGCGAAACATTTGAAAGGAGGTGATCCAGTGCATCATGAGGTATTGGAGAAGTGTGTCGGGACAACTTGGGAGGATCGCAGCTAGGGCAGCCCTTGGCTGACGTAAACCCAAGGTGGTGATCCTAACCGACCCACCTCCGTAGATCAGGAAAGGGCCATCCCGTCGCCGGGGTGGCCCTTTTTCTTGCGCACTTTGCCGCGTATGTATTGCGTACGGACGCTGTACAGAACCTGTACGTACACTTGGACATATGATGCGCATAAACGACCAGATCGAAATTGCCGATTGGGAACTGACGGAAAGCTTTGCCCGATCCTCTGGTCCGGGTGGTCAGAACGTGAATAAAGTGTCCACCGCCGTTGAGTTGCGGTTCGAGGCCGCGCGGTCGCCCAATTTGCCTGCCCCGGTGAAGGCGCGGCTCAAACGTTTGGCGGGGCGTCGTTGGACGCAGGACGGTGCACTGGTCCTGTTCGTGCAGGAAACCCGCAGCCAGGCACGGAACCGCGAAATCGCCCGGGAAAGGCTGGCTGATCTTATTCAACGCGCCTGCGAAAAACCCAAGCGCAGAATCCCGACAAAGCCGACCTATGGCTCCGTCAAACGACGGCTAGCCGGCAAGAAAGCGCGGGGCGAAGTTAAAGCGCTTCGCGGCAAGGTCGACGAATAAATTTTTGGTCTTTGACACGAGTTATTAAGAAATTTAGTCAACCTTGGCAGGTATTCGAACTTTGGATGCCATTGTATGCTTCAGTTTCAAGTCTTGTTTCCCCCAATCATCGCTACGATGAGTCTGGCCTTTCTTTTCAACGCCGTTCTGCACAAATTCCACGATTCCAGGTATAAGCAGATCGCCTTTGGCCTTCTATTCGGCAGTATCGTTGTGCTGGGTATGACGAATCCTTTGTCGTTGGGTGAAGGCCTGATTTTCGATACGCGCACGCTTTTGGTGGGCGCAGCTACGGTCTTTGTGGGGCCTGTATCGGGCTTGATAGCAGTTATTTTCGGACTGATCTGTCGCTTTATGATCAGTGGTGCTGGGGTGGAGGCGGGCCTTGTTGGCCTGATTCTTGCCTTTGGGTTGTCACTCTTTTTCGC
This sequence comes from uncultured Yoonia sp., assembly GCA_965363665.1. Lineage (GTDB taxonomy): Bacteria > Pseudomonadota > Alphaproteobacteria > Rhodobacterales > Rhodobacteraceae > Yoonia. The sequence continues at coordinate 5,314 of CBDTVH010000030.1, forward strand.
AAGGGTGCTCAAAAGCCGTGTTCAAAGCCATGTTTTGCATGATGCGGTCTTTGGGATGGGCATTTCATTATCGGCTGTCGCCTTTTTCGTGCTGCCCTTTGATCTTGCGCTGTCGCTTCTGGTGTCTGTCCTACCGACATTGTTGTTTGTGAATGTGGTGGGAATGGTTGTGATCGGCCTGGTATTTCGGCGGGAAAGCAACCAGATCGCGTATACCAAGGAACTGGCCGGATATGCCAAAACAGATGCGCTGACCAATCTGCTGAACAGACGTGGCATGGATGCTGCAATCGAAGCGAAAAAGTTTGACGGCAGTGTTGGCCATGCGGTGTTTTATTTTGATATTGATGACTTTAAACTGGTCAATGACACGTTTGGACACGGTGCGGGCGATGCCGCACTGGCCATTGTCGCAGCGCGTATCAAAGACAGCATTCGCAGCGAAGCTGTCTTTACGCGGCACGGGGGCGACGAATTCTCGATTTACATGCCCCGGATCGAAGCCGCTGATTTGCGCGGCGTTGCAGACAGACTGTGTGCGTGCATCTCTGATCAGGCCTTCACGTTCGATGACATGACATTCGATGTGTCAATCAGCCTTGGCGCTTATTGGAGTAAACGGGATATGCCGGTTCAGGACATGATCGACCACGCGGATGCACAGCTATTACTGGCAAAACGTGCTGGTAAAACACGGGCGCAGGTGGCCTATGACCACCGCGGAAACATCGCTGCGGTTGCATGATGTGATCACCTGTGCGACCGGTTTTGACTGCAACGCCGACCAGTTTCGCGATTGCGACTTTTGTCATACGACCACGTCAAGCGCCTTTTGCTGGCCGACACCGAAGACGCGCTTGTAACGCGCGACCTCGTCCTGCGGACCCATCGCCTTTTTGGGGTTGTCACTTAACTTTACTGTCGGTCGCCCGTTGGCTGACACCGCTTTGCACACCAGCGAAAATGGTGCCAATGCATCATCGGCGACAAGGCCCTTGAAATCATTTGTCAGCATCGTGCCCCAACCAAAGCTGACGCGGCAACGCCCCATAAACTGCTGGTGTAGCTCGACGATTTTATCAGCGTCGAGCCCATCGGAAAAGATCACCAGTTTGTCGCGTGGATCTTCACCGCGTTCTTTCCACCAGTTTATGGCTATCTCGGCCCCGGTCGCCGGATCGCCACTATCGACCCGAATACCGGTCCACCCGGCCAGCCAGTCAGGGGCGCCTTCAAGGAACCCCTTGGTGCCATAGGTATCGGGCAAGATAATCCGCAGGTTTCCGTCATGTTCTTCATGCCAGTCAGCCAGAACATCATAGGGCGACTGGCGCAATTCTGCGTCGGTGTCGGCCAATGCGGCATAGACCATGGGCAATTCATGGGCGTTGGTGCCGATCGCCTCGATCTCGCGCATCATGGCGATGCGGCAATTTGAGGTTCCGGTGAAATTTTGACCCAGCCCTTCCATCATCGCCTGCACACACCAATCCTGCCACAGATAGGAATGACGGCGGCGGGTGCCGAAATCAGCGACGCGCAAATCAGGGATAGGACGCAGCTTTTCGACCTTTTCCCAAAGCTTCGTCATGGCGCGGGCGTAAAGCACCTGAAGCTCAAATTTACCCATGTCCTTCAGCACGGCACGACTGCGCAATTCCATGATGACGGCCAGGGCCGGGATCTCCCACAGCATCACTTCGGGCCAAGTACCTTCAAAGGTCAGCTCATACTGGCCGTCCTTCTTTTCAAGGTGATACGGCGGCAATTGCAGGTTCTCAAACCACTCCATGAAGCCAGAGGTGAACATCTGCCGCTTGCCATAAAAGGTGTTACCGCGCAGCCATGTGCTTTCGCCGCGTGTCAGGCGCAGCGACCGGATGTGGTCCAGCTGTTCGCGCAGCTCGCCTTCATCGACAAGCTCTGCCAGCCGAATGGATTTTGTCCTGTTGATCAGCGAAAAAGTGACCTGCGTATCAGGATGGTTCCGAAACACCGACTGGCACATCAGCAGTTTATAAAAGTCCGTATCAATCAGCGACCGCACAATCGGGTCGATCTTCCATTTGTGGTTCCAGACCCGCGTCGCGATATCGACCATATTCAGTTCCCCCTGTCGGCGCATACGTGTTAGATCAAGTGGACGCTGGTGTGGCAAGGGGGCCGTCAAGACATGGCATTGCGTTACGATTTCGACATGGTCACGATGACGCCTGAGGGGCTGCCCGATCAGTTTGGTGATCTTGTGTTAACAGGCGTCGGCGCGGAACAGGTCGCGATGTTTCGGGATCCAAATACCGTCGCTGCATTGAAACAGGCAGATAGCGCGGTACGGGCGTATTTTACTGACAGCGGTTTTGCGTTGAAGCAGTTTGACAGCGGCGCCCCGCCAGGCCGGTTTCCCGAACGGGACGAAGAGGCGCGCATTGCTGTGATCGACCGGCTAACGGCGAACCTTGAAACGCATGATCTGGCGAATGCCGCATGGGGCGAATTTGATTTTGACGCGTTCATGGATGCATTGGCCACAGCACAGCCGGTCGAAGACAAGCTTTTAGCGCCCCCCAAACCGCCACCCGGATATAACAAGGAACTGGCGGCAGCGCGTATCGCGTCGCAGAAAAAGAAGGGGCGGCGGATGATGGCGCTGGGCGGCTTGCTATTGGGTCTGATCCTGCTTTTCTATGTCGCAAGCCAAGCGCTGATGTGATCTAGGCCAAACTGAACTGCGCATAAGGCAACCTGTTTTTTGATGACTGCATCACCCTATTCCGCCAGCTTGGTTGGCGCGGTTGTTCTGGCCATGACCTTGATTGTCGGCGGCGACGCGGCTGCAACCGTTTTGACCAGCGCGGGATTTCCACAGACCTTTGTGGCATGGACCCGATTTGCACTGGCTGCCGTTTTGTTGGCCCCACTTTGCGGCCTGATGCGTGCAGACGCCGCACATCTGACGGATTGGCGGCTATACCTGCGCGCCGGGCTAATTGTCGGCGGAATCGTCAGCATTCTGACCGCCTTGAAAACCGAGCCTCTTGCCAATGTATTTGCGGGCTTTTTCGTGGGCCCCGTCGTGTCTTACTTTCTTTCAGCGCTGCTTCTGAAAGAACGCATCACAGGTTTGCGCACGGTGTTGTTGCTGGTCAGTTTCGCCGGCGTATTGCTGGTGGTGCGTCCGGGGTTTGGGATGACCACAGGTATGGGCTTTGCCATGCTGGCAGGCTGTTTCCATGGCGCCTATCTGGTGGCGACACGCTGGTTGGCCAGCGAATTTCGCCCCCGATTCCTGTTGTTTTCACAACTTCTGATCGGCGCGATCTTGTTGTCACCTTTCGCCATTGCACCGATGCCTGACCTTACGTTCCCAGTTCTTGGATTGATTGCGATCTCCGCCTTGGGATCGGCGGGGGGCAACCTGTTATTGGTTTTGGTCAACCGGACCACACCCGCTGGCGTCGTCGCACCCCTGATCTACAGTCAGCTTTTGGCCGCCATGGTGATAGGCTGGCTGGTGTTCGGTCAGTGGCCGGATGGCACAAGCCTGATCGGGCTTGTCGTGATTATGGTTGCTGGCGTGTCGTCGGTCTGGTTCGCGGGCCGGGGGCGCTAGCCAAAGGTGACGCCAGTATCGGCCATCCCGGCCTTTGCGGCATCAAGTGAGCCATCAAAATCAATGGCCCTGCACAAGGACAGATCGACGGTGACGTTGAAACCTAAGTTGGCGGCATCGACTGCCGAGTAATTCACGCAGAAATCCGTTGCCAATCCAACCAGTGTCAACCGGTCGATCCCGCGTGTGCGCAGGTATCCTTCCAGACCAGTTGGCGTTGTCTTGTCGTTCTCAAAGAACGCCGAATAGCTGTCGATGGCCGGGTTGTATCCCTTGCGGATGATCAGATCCGCCCGATCCGTTCGCAAATCCGCATGAAACGCCGCGCCATTTGTGCCCTGAATACAGTGATCAGGCCAAAGCACCTGTGGACCGTAGGGCATTTCAGTCATGCTCATCGGGGGGGCATCATGGGTGGATGCAAAGGACGAATGCCCGGCCGGGTGCCAGTCCTGGGTCAGGATCACGGCATCGAAATCAGCCATCCTGGCATTGATACCTGCAACAATTTCGTCACCGCCCGCAACGGCCAACGCGCCGCCGGGGCAGAAATCATTCTGGACGTCAATGACGAGTAAGGCGTGGGTCATGCTGCTCTCCGATCCTGTTGAACGCAAAATAGCGGGTTCTGCGCTTGGCTGCGACCGCTTTATGCAACGCGGGTCAAAGTGCTGCGTCTTTCGGCGTTGCCGCGACTTGCCCCTTTGTGCGGACAGGCGTATCTGAGGGCGCATGTATATTGTCGCTGCTCTTTACCACTTTACCCGTTTTGACGATCCCGCGGCCTTGCGGGGTCCATTGTTGGATTTGTGCAAGTCCAGGCAGATCATGGGCACTCTGCTTTTGGCCAGAGAAGGCATCAATGGCACCATCGCGGGTGATCGTGCCGGGATTGATGCCGTACTTGCCCATATCCGCGCCTTGCCCGGATGTAGCGATCTGGAGTGGAAGGAAAGCACCGCGTCGGATGCGCCGTTTTATCGGATGAAAGTCCGTCTGAAAAAGGAAATCGTGACAATGGGGCAGCCTGATGTTGATCCTGTCGCGCGGGTTGGAAACTACGTTGACCCTGCTGATTGGAACGATCTGATCAGCGCGCCGGATGTGGCAGTCATCGACACCCGCAACGATTATGAGGTCGCTATCGGCACGTTCGAGGGGGCCGTTGACCCGGAAACAAAAAGCTTTGGTGAAGTCCCCGAATGGTGGGAAAAGAACAAGCAACGATTCCACAACAAGAAGATCGCAATGTTCTGCACGGGCGGAATCCGGTGCGAAAAATCAACGAATTATTTGTTGGGCCAAGGTGTCGAAGATGTCTATCACCTGAAGGGAGGGATTCTGAAATACCTTGAAGAGGTCCCCAAGGAAGACAGCAAATGGGACGGCGACTGCTTTGTCTTTGATGGCCGCGTCAGTGTAGGCCACGGGTTAGCGGAGGGGCCGCACATCCTGTGCCACGCCTGCCGCCGACCGATCGTGCCCGCAGATCGCGCCCACCCTGCCTTTGAAGAAGGCGTGTCATGCCATCGGTGCATTGACGACACCACCGAAGGCGACAAAGCCCGTTTTCGCGAACGCCAGAAGCAGATGCAACTGGCCAAAGAACGCGGCATACAGCACATCGGCGGGCTTTAGGCGACATGGCGTGAGACAGCCGCGACCTCTTTTACCGCAGTTTACCGCGCTCGCAATTGGGGTCGCGGGCGGTGTGGCAGCTTTTTTGGCAGGGTTACCCTTGCCCTGGATGCTGGGTCCAATGATTGCCAATACCGCGGCCGCCATGCTGCGCGCGCCGATTGGCGGGCCCGAACGGATGCGCCCCTTTGTCATCCCGATCATCGGGGTGATGTTGGGCTCCGGTGTCACCGCAGAGGTGTTCGGCCTGCTTGGCACATGGTTGGTCAGCTTGCTGCTCTTGCCGCTTTTTCTGGCCTGTGCTGCGGGAATTTCCTACGCGGTTTACAGGCGCGTTGGCGGATATGATCCCGTCACAGCGTTCTATTCGGCGATGCCCGGGGGCCTGAACGAAATGTTGATCCTTGGCGGTGACGCTGGTGGGGATGAACGGCGGATTGCCTTGGCGCACGCAGCCCGCGTGCTGATCATCATCGTTTTCGTGGCGTTGTTTTTCGGTTTGATCCTTGGTGTGTCCAGCGGCGGGCGCGGAACGATACAATGGGTCGGTTTGTATCAGATTACGACGCTGGACTATGCGATTTTGGGCTTTTGCGCAGTGGTCGGCGCGATCCTTGGTAAATGGGCAAGGTTGCCCGCGGCACCGGTTTTCGGGCCCATGATCCTGAGCGGGATTGCGCATATCGCGGGCTGGGTGACTGTGGCGCCGCCGACGATTTTCGTCATTGCCGCACAAATCACGATCGGCACCATCATCGGGACACGGTTTGTAGGCGCAACGCTGGCTGAAATCAGGCGGGACATCGGCCTGTCGGCCATTGCGTCATTTCTGATGCTGGTCGCCGCCGTCGTGGGCTGGAGCGTCACCGTGGAGGTACCGCTCACCGAGTCC